>CALMUA010000227.1 GCA_937872775.1 uncultured Ruminococcus sp. | reverse complement strand
ACTTTCTTCACGCTGATTATCGCATGAATATCTTGCATAAATTACTGCTTTCATTTTGAAATCCTCCGTTATAAATTTTATTTTATGATTTCTTTATTCTTAGTTTAACACAAGCGCTTTAGTCTATCAATGCTTTAAGGCGTTAAATTTGATTCCTTTAATCGCCTCCTGATCCTATAAAACGTGTATATTTTATCAATTATATAAAAATAAATGTGTAAATTTATGTTGTATAACTATATAAAAATAAGTGTTACACTATGTATAAGTAGGGGGCGAAAAATATGAATCGACATGTAATAAATCAGCTTTTAGAGTGGAAAAACAGTGATAACCGTAAACCACTCGTTCTTAAAGGTGCAAGACAGGTAGGCAAAACCTGGCTTATGAAAGAGTTTGGAAAAAACCATTATGAGGATACATTTTATTTTAACTTTGATGAAGAGGATGAGTTAAAATCAATCTTTGAAACCAACAAAGACCCATATAGGATTGTTGAACTTCTTGGCCTTATAAAAGACAAAAAGATACTCCCCAAAAAGCATTTGATTATTTTTGATGAAGTACAAGAATGCTCCGCCGCACTTAATTGCTTAAAATATTTTTGTGAAAAAGCAAATGAATATCATATTATTTCAGCAGGAAGTTTGCTTGGTACACTTTTAGCTCAGCCAAAATCATATCCTGTTGGCAAGGTAAACCTCATAAATATAAACCCAATGACTTTTGATGAATTTCTTGAAGCAACGGATAAAGGACTTTTCAGCTATTATAATTCCATTCAAAAAGGACAGAATATTGAAACTATTTTTCATAATAAACTGCTTGAAGCATACAGTTATTATCTGATAATTGGCGGTATGCCTGAATGTGTTTCAATTTGGATAAAAACTAAAGACCCTGCTAAAGTAAACACTGTTCAACATGAACTTGTGGAACTTTATGAAAATGATTTTTCAAAGCATAATGGTAAAGTCAACAGCGGTCGTATTTTGCTTGTATTCCGAAGTATTG
Source organism: uncultured Ruminococcus sp. (assembly GCA_937872775.1). GTDB lineage: Bacteria > Bacillota > Clostridia > Oscillospirales > Ruminococcaceae > HUN007. Next base: position 27,032 of record CALMUA010000227.1, on the reverse strand, counting down.
TAACTCAGCTTGCAAAGGATAACGAAAAGTTTATATATGGATGTGTAAAAGATGGTGCAAGAGCAAGAGAGTTTGAAGAATCTATTGAATGGCTTGTATCTGCTGGTATGGTACTGAGAATTTATAATGTAAGCAAACCCGAACATCCTCTTGCAGCTTTTGAACAGCTGAATCACTTTAAATTATTTATGTTTGATGTAGGACTTTTAAAGCATATGGCAGGGATTAGCAACCAAGCTATTCTATTAAAAGCTAACTATCAATTTAAAGGACCACTTACTCAAAATTATGTTTTACAACAAATCAAAAATATTTATGATACAGAGCCCAGATACTACGCCCCAACCGCTACAAGTGAGATTGATTTTATTGTTCAGGACGACATGAGTATTATCCCTATTGAAGTTAAGGGTGGCGAAAGCACATCATCTGCAAGCTTTAAAGATTACATCAAAAAATTCAAACCAGAAAAAGCTGTCAGAATTTCTAAACTTGGATATAAGTGTAATGACAATTTTATTAATTTACCACTTTATTTAGCGGGTAAAATCAAAGATACAATATAAGAAGAATCTGAAAAACAGTTGGGGTAATCATTATGAATAATATATCAATCATGTTAGAGAACAATAAAATATTTAAAGTTTCTGAATTTAATGATATGTCATCTGAAACTATTTTTGATTTTGAGTATTCCAAAATTGAAAGAAACAACAAATATATTCTATCAGAACATATTATTAATTCAACTACTATCGAGGCTGTTTGGCAAAATTATGATAAAGGTAAAATTATTGCCTTGAATTTTGCAAATGCCATTATTCCAGGCGGTGCATATATCATAGGCGGAAATGCACAAGAAGAATCTCTTTGTCGTGCATCAATGTTATACTACACTATTAAAAAGCAGTGAAAGTATTACATTAAAAACATTTTACATTTTTCACCATCTTACACGGACACAATGATTTATTCTGAAAATGCTCCAATTATCAGGTATGATAGAGGCTGTTTACTTGAAAATCCAATGTACTGCAATTTCATTACCTGTCCTGCTGTAAATAAAACTCTTGCACGATTTATTATGCCTTCAATAAAAACTGTGGAAACAGAAATCACAGAGGTTAAGAAAAATCCGGGCACTTCAGAAAGTGTCCGGATTTTTGTATGGAATCGTTGTTATAAGCCTTTCTTCAATTGGTACTGCATACATTGACAGTAACATATCTGTATGCTACAATCATATATATTCATAAATTTATTCTGTATTTAAACTATAAGGCTTTGTATCAAAAAAATAAATTGATATTTACGGAGGAAAGTAACATGCTTGAAGTAAAAAATCTTATTAATGAAGTAAATAATGTTGATGGTCTCTATATGTATAAAAAGATTGCACGGATGAACGGGAATGTACTCAGTGTTGTACAGGTTGAAAACAGGACGCTTGATTTTCACGTACATGAACAGTCTGATGAAATGTTCTGTGTACTTGAAGGAAACTTTGAGCTTGAAACAGAAGAAGGCCTGATTCCTGTAAAATCCGGAGAATTTGTTATAGTTCCAAAAGGCACAAGACACAGACCGGTTGTAAAGGAGCTTGCAAAATTCCTTATGGTGGAATTTGACGGAACTCTTAACAAGGAAAACAGCGGAGATTTATACGAAGATTAATTACATATTAATATTAACCGAATGAAGTAAAACAAAAATGGAAATAAATAATAATTGCAGAATTCTCGATCTTGATACATATTACTGAAGAGGTTTATACCACCACTTTACAGAGGACTTCAAGTGCTTAACATCCAACGATTATACTATTCCTCAAATGCCTGGGCAACAAGCTTTAAGTATTTTGTGATCTCAAGATGCTGAGGGCAATGTTTTTCACATTGTGTGCAGCCTATACAATCTGATGCTTTTCCATGAGATTTAGTAAGGTTTTCATAGTAAACACCCTGAACCGTAAAATCCTTTTTTATCTCCTGCTTCTCTGCATTGTAAAGTGCAAAATAATCTGGTATAGGAATATTTTCAGGACATCCGTCAACACAGTACCTGCATGCGGTACATGGTATTGCAATTGATGAATTTATAATATCAGTTACCTTCATTACAAGCTTCATCTCATCATCATTAAGCGGAACAAAATTCTCCATATATCCTGTATTGTCTAAAAGTTGCTCATAATTACTCATACCGCTCAGAACCATGATAACATTTTTATGCGTAGCTGCAAATCTTATTGCCCATGATGAAACAGAAAGTCCCGGTTCATGTTCTTTCAGAAGCTTTTCTGCTTCTTCAGGCACATTTGCAAGAGTCCCGCCCTTTACCGGTTCCATAACAATGACCTTTTTTCCATGCTTTATTGCTGTTTCATAACATTTTCTCGACTGTACGCTTTCATTATCCCAGTCAAGGTAATTAAGCTGAAGCTGGACAAATTCAGTTTCAGGATGTGCTGTCAGTATCTCGTCAAGCAGCTTTGCATCATCATGATATGAAAATCCTATTTTTTTTATTTTGCCTTCTTTTTTCTTCTGAAGAATAAACTCAAAGCTATGCAGTGTCTGTGTTGTTGCATAATTGTCAACATTCAGGCAGTGAAGAAGATAATAGTCAAAATATTCTACTCCGCATTTTTCAAGCTGTTCGTTAAAAATACGCTCCATATCTGCTTCTTCCTTCAGAAACATCGTAGGCAGCTTTGTCGCAAGTTTAAAATTCTCACGTGAGTGGCGCTCAACAAGAACCTCACGCAAAACACATTCACTCTGGAAGTTATGATACATGTATGCTGTATCATAATAAGTAAATCCACGCTCCATAAATGTATCAACCATTTTACAGAGCTGTTTTTTATCAAAGCTTGACTGATCATTTTCATCAATCAGCGGCAATCTCATAAATCCAAATCCTAATTTTTTCATATCTGAATATCCTTTCAACTGATTACGCTTTCTTATTATAGCAGTCAGTGCCGCATCTGCGTCTGTAATGCCTGCAACAGCCTGTTCCATCGGACATATACCTGTATTGGTTCTGTTAACAATATTTTGAGTAATGGTTACGTATGAAAATTCTATTCCGTGCTTTTTAAGAATAGCGGCAGCAGGTACGCTCATTACTTCTGCGTAGATTTCTTTTACTCCTGCAAATATAAAAAGCATAGCCGCCGCTTTTCCTACAATTTTATCCGCTGCTGAAAATCCGGTGAGACAGATATTTTTTTCTATAAAATCAAGCATCGGTGCAACGCCTTTTTGTGTACTTGTATATATAATATCATTGCTGCACACAACACAGGTGTATTTCCCGTTTTTTAAAGTTTCCTTTGCTCTTTCAATACTATTCATAAAGCTTTTTCACATTCTTTATACGGTCTGTAAATAACGGAATAAATGACCACTGAAGAATTATTCCGAAAATACCCGCAGTTATAAATGTGCCTATTGATGCCATTGTAAGCTGCGTATTTCCAAATACATAAATAGCTGCAATCACTGCTGCCATACGTGCTGCACGACCCGCAATCTGCGTAATAATAAGCTTTAAAAAAGTATTCATCTTTTTTTGTGAAAGAAGTCCTGCAGTCAGTCCATAAACGCCGAGTTCAACTACTATAAACGGAAGCATTGCAGCTGTTGGCATTCCTGTAATATAAAAGCTTATGACAGGACTTAATAAACCGGCTATAATTCCGGCATACGGACCTCCCAGAAGTCCTGCAAGCAATACAGGAATATGCATCGGAAGGAATGCAGCACCAACAGCCGTACCTGTTCCCGAGGCAAGTCCCAAAATATGAAAAATCTGAGGAAGTACAATAGCTGAAGCTATAGCCGCAACCGTTATGACTGATTTTGATACAGCCTTTTTTCTTATTATTGCAATAGAATTACTCATTTTTTTAATCTCCTCCAATTATATATTTCTTCCCATCTGATAAGCATCATCGATAAATCTTGTACCATTAACTTCACCTGACTGCCATACACCTGTACCATAGATTTTTCATTCCTCCATGAATTCTGATATTTTTAACAATATAATAATATAATCTGAAGTCCACTCTATGTCAATACCTTTTTTAAATTTTTATATAAAACGATAAGTTCTACAGTGTAATCTCCATGCCGGTCTTCTGTGTTTTCATTCCACACGACTTATAAAATTTTTCTGCAGATTCATTGCAGCTCCAGACATTTAAAGTAACATTATAGCATTTATTCTTCTTTGCAAACTCTATGACTGCCTCATACAACATCTTACCTATATGTTTTCCCCTGTATTCCTCATCAACACAAAGGTCATCAATATATAATGTTTTTAAATCAGTAAGTATATTATCATCAATATGCTCCTGAAATACACAGAATGCATATCCCTGTACGCAGTCATTCTCATCAGCAGCCACAAGTACAGGTGTATTTTTATCATTGATAATAACCTTAAGCTGTTCGTCTGTATATTTTTTTGCTCCGTATTTAAACAAATCAGGACGTCCTTTGTGATGTACAAGACATACCTGAAAAAGAAGTTTGTTTATATTATCAATATCATTTTCATTTGCCATTCTTATCTTCATTTATATTTTCCTCTTTTATCTTTAAAAAACGCAAACCCCCTGCAGCTTTTCTTACAAGGGGTTTATTAATTATTTTTATTATTGGTGATTCTGCTGCTGAGTTGTATTCTCAACCTCTGAAACAACCTCTACATCAGCCGGAGAAACATCGACGAAATTATCCTGTCTTGCACCACATGACTGGCAGAACTGCTGATCTTTTCTCATAACTACACCGCATTTAGGACATGTTGAATCAGTATCCAATGCTGCAATCTGCTGTTGAAGCTGTTCTATATGTTGCATTGATGATTTTATCGAGTCAACGATTTCTTCGTATTCTGCTGCCGGATTAGCACCTGAAACTTCAAAATATTTTTTACCGAGTGCTGTATAAGCTTTATTTATATTTGAATTTTCACTGTTTATATTACTTTTAAGCTTTGTTTTTTCTGCTAATACCTTTGATTTATCAGCAACTCCTGTTGCAGCCTTCGCCATTTTTTCCCCTGCTTTTTCAGCAAACTTTCCTGCCTTATCAAATAAACCCATCTTTGATTCCTCCTGCTTCTTTTCATTTTAAATAATAATCTATTAATTCAAACGTTTACAGTCCCATAATACTGTGCTTTTTAAAAGGCATATTTTTTATGCATAATCAGTCTCGTATAAATCAGGACATAATGGCCTTAAAATAAGAATCTGACTCATTTTCAGTACAGTAAAAGCTGCAAACACTGATCACATAATGACTCCCACTATGTTAAAATAAGTTATAATAACTTATACAATTAATTCTATCTTTTTTTTTTCGCTTTGTCAATATATTTTTATTAATTATTATGTATTATTTATTCAATTATTCGACAACTTTTATTATAATACCACTCTGTTCAGGCTTGTTTTCACAGAAGATTACCGCATTAAGTATTTCTTTTTCTATTTGTTCCATATTGCAATCTGATGATGTATACAAGGTCATAAGCAGATCTCCTTTTGAAACATATTCACCGCAGTTTTTATTAATCCATATACCTGCTGTATAATCAATGATACTTTCCTTTGTTTTTCTTCCTGCTCCAAGTTCAAGAGATGCCAAACCTATTTTTTCACTGTCCATTTGCTTAATATAGCCGCCTGACGGGCTGTATACGGCATATTCTGTCTTTGCCTTGCCAAGCAGGTCATAGTTATTTATAAAGGCTGTATCGCCTCCCTGCTGCTTTACAGACTGTTCAAATATATCCAATGCTTTTTTGGAATCAATTGCTTCCTTGGCAAAAGTGTGACATTCATCTTTATCTCCTTTACCTGCAAGATAAAGCATATAAGATGCAAGTTCAATGCAAAGGTGATAAAGTCTTCCCTTATCATTTCCCTTAAGTACCTCAACAGCTTCAATAATCTCCAGTGAATTTCCAACAGCCTTTCCCAATGGTATATTCATATCAGTTATTACAGACATACATTTCTTACCCGCATTCTTGCCTGTAGACACCATAAGCTCTGCAAGCTTTTGTGCATCATCAGGTGTTTTCATAAATGCACCGCTTCCCGTTTTTACGTCAAGCAGAATACAATCAGCACCCATAGCAAGTTTTTTACTCATAATGCTGGAGCATATAAGTGGTATACTATTTACTGTAGCAGTTGTATCTCTTAAGGCATACAGCTTTTTATCAGCCGGAACAAGGTTTCCGCTTTGTGAAATAATTGAAAAGCCGGTAGAATTGACTGCATCTATAAATCTATCAAACGGAAGCTGGGTACTGCATCCCGGAATACTTTCAAGCTTGTCTATTGTTCCACCCGTATGGCCAAGCCCTTTTCCCGACATTTTAGGAACACTGACTCCGCATGCTGCTGCTATAGGACCAATTATTATACTTGTCTTGTCACCAACTCCGCCTGTACTGTGTTTATCAACAGTTACATCTTTAATTGTTGATAAATCAACCGTATCTCCTGAATCTTTCATCGCCATTGTAAGATACAGTGTTTCTTCATCAGTCAGGGAATTAAAACAAACTGCCATAAGCCACGCAGATATCTGATAATCAGGTATGCTTCCTCCCACATACTCATTTATCATCCATTCTATTTCTTCACGTGTAAGCTTCTGACTGTTTTTGGTTTTTGTAATTATCTGATACATATTCATAAAACCATCTCCCATTTTTAAAATAAAAAAGCTTTCCTGAAATTTATACTGATATGTATTATTCAGAAAAGCTTTAATATTAATTATTTGTTACTGCACTAATATCATGTATAAAGCACAGTAAATTTACCTGACCTGATTCCGAGTGATCTGGCAAATGCATATCCGTCGACAGTCTTCTGATTATCGATAATAACATCTGCTATGTATCCTCCATCACCTTCAACAAGCTGTATCCATGATGAATAATCAGCTGATAAGGTAATGCCGTATGTACTCTGAAGTTTTGTTCTTAATGCATCAACGCTGGTCTTCGTTATCTCACCATAGTGAGAATCATATGCTGCATCAAGTTCACACGGAACAGATCTGAGGTATGGAATGTCCTGATAGAACACGTCCTTACATGAAGCAGTTGAACCACCGCTTGACGCATAGAACTGTGTCAATGCAAATGAACCGTTATAATATACTGCCTGACCTACAACAGATTTGACAGCATCTATAATTTTCTGATTCGGACCTTCCTTGATTGCCATACCACTTGTAGAACCGCCTGAATACTTAATGTAAGTATAGGCTGCAATTGCCTGAGCTTTTATTGCTTCAACATTAAATGATGAACCAACCTCTGCGTTGCAGACCATCGACAAAATATCAACCACTCCGCCTGAATATCCTCTTACGGATATTGTTTCGGATTCGGCATCCGGAGTATACATAACTGTAGTTCCCGGATAATAATGCTGCAGAATCTGAAGATAATCATAACCTGCATATGTAGCATAAAGATTTGCACCGTTCTGACTAAGTCCTACGCCATGGCCGTAACCATAGCTTGTAAAATAAAATGTATTTGATTCTAAATTATCTGGTAAATTAACTGGTTGTGATGCAGGTACGCTAAGTGCTCCGGTTGGTTCTGGTGTAAGATTCACAGGATCTGCATTTGCCGGCGGTGCGATCTCTGCCGGTGCAGGCGTTTCAATAGGAACCAGTGCCTGTTGTTCAAGTGTTTCATTATAGTCAGAAAGCTCTGCTTTCCACCACTCAGTAACATCATATTCATCCTGAACATCAAACTTATCGGTAACACTCTCTGCTTGTGGTAAGTTTAAATTTTGTATTATTTCTTTGTATTCTTCATGATTGAGCGCTCTGACCGAGGCATAAGCACCTGGACGACAAGCTTCAGCGTCACTTGTTACAACATATGACTCATTGCCTGCACCATTAAATGCTATTTCATCTGCTGAACCTACTACAGTAACCATTAATGAAGTTACAATGCTTGTAGCCAGTCCAATGATGATACGCTTTAGCGGCAACTGTTCTTTCATAAAAAACTCCCATTCAGCCCTTAGGCTATGTAAATTTCCACCTATATAATACCATCATAAACTGTACTTTTTATTTTCTGACACTTCCGGCAGTGCCTGCATAAGCATCTTCTCCCGGTCTGACCCTTCTTGCCAGAACAACAAAACGTGTATTGTCTGTGGTATCACCACTGTTGCATGTAGATAAAAGCAGATAATCATCATCTTCTTTTAAGTCAACATTAGTGGTAATAAGTGATTTATCGTTAATCTTTGATAGATACTCATCAACTGACCATGCAGGATTTTTCTTGTCTTTTGAAAAACTTGTATAATTCCAGAATTCAAAATCTGATCCTTGAGTACCGTCGCAAAGCATAAACGCAAAAATTTTATACTGATAATCAGCATAAAGTGAGCTAAACTCTATGATAGGATTAGCTTCATAAAAGGGTTCATCTCTTTGATATTTCTTAAGGTCACTGAACATTGATCCGTCAGCCATATTATGGCCATAAAGGAGAATGTTATCTGTGCTGTAATCCTGAAGAAATTCACATCTGAAGTCCATAAATGTCCAGCCTGCAGCTGCCGGCTGTTTATCAAAGTTATTTGTAACATAAAAATCATTATCAGTGGCTCTTACAATCGGATAATCAATAACTGTATTGCTTATTCTGAGCCATCCTACTGTATCAGTATTTTTCTGATACGCTTCCTGTGCTTTAAGGCTGAGTCCGTTTACATATGGTGGATATGTAGTTGTTGTTTCCTCCGTAGTTGTTACCAGAGGTGCCGTAGTAACTGCTGAAGACTGGGTTTCAGGTACTACTTCCACCTTATCATCACCGGCTTTATTTAAAATAAGATATACAGCTGCTATTACTGCAAATAATACAATCACTGCAACAATAACAAGTATAGTCTTCTTTTTTTTCATGATTTCATGATCTCCTTAATAACTGAATTAACCGTAAGGTATGAATTCTGCATTGCTGTCGTAAGTGATGCCATCACCTTTGGCTTTGTACCATTCTATCGGCATAAGAGCATTTTCATTACGTGAACTGTCCTGTGTTCCGGCGTATTTGTCTTCACCGGGTCTTACTTTTCTTGCAGCAACTGCAAATCTTGCTTTGTCGTAATAACCTGTAGCACAGGTTGATAAAACGAGAAGATCATCACCATATTTGACATCTACACCATTAATTATCAGTGAACGACGTTTTATCTCATTTACGTAATCGTAAAATTCCTGTTCTGAATTAAAATTTATTGTATTGAAATAATGAAATTCAGATTCTGTTTCTCCACTATCTCCATAAAAAAATCCGAATATCTTATATGTTGAAACTTCATATCTTGATGAAAGCTCTATGCATGGATGCTCTCCGTAAAACGAGTAGTAATCATCGTACTTTGAAAGGTTTCCGAACATACTTCCATCTTTCATCTCATGTCCATAAATAACTAGATTGTCCGACTGATCAGGAGTTCCAAGTTTATTTCTCCAGTCAAGGAATATAGATCCCGGTACATCACCTGTGTATTCTTTGTAGATATTATGCTTCAGATAAAATTCCCTTTCATCCTCTGTTGTTTTCTGAACTATAGGATAATCAACCTTTGTATCATCACATTTGCCGTTCTTATCCGGAATCTGTATCCAGCCGACAATATCATCATTTCCGATCTTTTCGATCATCTTCTGCATATATGGCAGCATTTCACTGGATCCTACTACATTTGTCACCTCAGGTGTGATCATCTCGGCCAGTGAAGGCATATCTTCCTGTAACCCTTCGTACATCTTGTTATTTTTATAATTTCCATAGAAATAATTAAAAATTAAATATGCACATACTCCGAATATTATGACCGCTATCATAAAAACTGTTTTTCTTATCTTCTCTGATCTCGGATCACCTTTCCACGGAAAGAGATTTTTCAGGACATCAACATATGAAAAGCGATTTTTTTTAACATTGTTACGAACAGCTGATTTATTCATAATGAACATCTCCTGTAAGTAATTTTTCTACTACCTCAAATATGTTAAGAGCAGTATGCATTCTTATTGCTTCCCTGTCATATTCAGTACCCGTCATCTTTAAAAGCTTTACAAATTTTATATCGTTATAAATAAATCCTGTATATACCGTACCAACCGGATTTTTCTCTGTACCGCCTCCCGGTCCTGCTATTCCTGTAACAGAAACACAAATATCAGCTCCTGAAATCTTTTGTATTCCCTCTGCCATAAGTATGGCTGTCTGCTGACTGACCTCGGTATATTTATCAATAATTTCAAAGGGAACTCCAAGGACCTGGTTTTTTATTCTGTTGGAATATGAGCAAACTCCAAGTTCAAAAACCTGTGATGCACCCGACACAGAAGTTATAAGCTGAGATAATAATCCGCCTGTACAGCTTTCTGCTGTGGCAATAGATTTATTACTTAACGTTAACAATTTTACCACTCGTGTAACTGTTTTGTCAAGTTTTTCGATAGTATCTTCATGAAAATGTATAATATGTTCTAAAAATTGTGTTTCATTATTCACTTTTCTCACCAAATTTCGTAAAATATCTATATATATTTCATTAACAAATTATGAACTAAGATTCCAGCTTTATCAATTTCAGCTCTGTTTCGTCCACTGCTTTCCTGATCATTTCTGTAAAATCAAAACAATTTTGTGCTTTTTCAACCTCATCAAGACATGGTCTGGTTTTCGGATGCTTAGGAGTAAATACAGTGCAACAGTCCTCATAAGGCTGTATTGAAATATCAAATGTATCTATTTTTCTTGAAACAGAGATTATCTCAGTCTTGTCCATACCTATAAGCGGCCTGAATACAGGCATTCTGCACACTGCATCTGTACATGCTATAGCTTTCAGAGTCTGGCTTGCTACCTGGCCGACACTCTCACCGGTAATCAGTGCAAGACTTTCATCCTTTTCGGAAATTTTCTGAGCTATTTCCATCATAAGTCTTCTCATGATTATTGTAAAATACTCCCCAGGACATTTATCTTTTATTGTTTCCTGTATCTCCGTAAAAGGAACGCAGAAAAATGATATATTTCCGCAATATCCTGTGAGTTTCTGACAAAGCTGTTCTACTTTCATTCGTGCACGTTCTGATGTGTACGGAGGGCTTATATAGTGAATTGCAGATATGTGTATTCCTCTTTTGGCCATCATATATCCTGCTACAGGGCTGTCTATCCCGCCAGACAAAAGGAGCATTGCCTTTCCGCTGCTTCCTACCGGAAGTCCTCCTGCACCCGGAATCTTTACTGCATGGACATATGCTTTTGTATCACGTATTTCTACAGTTACTGTAACCTCAGGATTTTTTACATCTACCTTGAGATTACTGAACTTTTCAAGGATAACTCCTCCAAGCTCGCTGCATATTTCAGGGGATTTCATAGGAAAACGCTTGTCTGCACGTTTAGCCTGAACCTTGAATGTTTTTGCATATGAGAGCGTATCCGTAAGATATTCTATTGCGCCCTCGCATATTTTTTCAAAATTCTTTTCAACTACTGCTGCTCTGCATATTACAGCTATTCCGAATACAGTCTGAAGCTTTTCCATTGTATAATCAAGATCAATGCTTTCATCCTCAGGGATTATGTATATCGTTGACTGCTGTCTGCTGTAGTCAAACCTTCCTATAGGCTTAAGTCTTCTCTTAATATTTTTAATAAGCAGATCTTCAAATAAATTTTTGTTAAGCCCCTTTAATGCTATTTCGCCATATTTTGCTAAAATAATTTCTTTCATAATATTCTTCCTTTTATCGTTTTAATCGTTTTTTTCCGTCTGAAATTGCTTTTATAAATTTGTCTATTTCATCAAATGTGTTATTATGACTAAAGCTTATACGAAGTGCGCTGTCCTCAAGCTGCGGATTTATTCCGAATTCGCTCAGGACACCGCTCTTTGCTCCTTTTGAACATGCTGATCCGCTTGAGATATAAATTTCTCGTTCTTCAAGGAAATGAAGCATTATTTCCGAACGGATTCCCGGAATTGAAATATTCACTATATATGGAACCGAATTTTCGGAGGAATTGATGAATATATCGTCAGTTTCAACAATCTTTGAAACAAAATATTTCTTCAGATTTTCCAGATTTTCAATTCGTTGATTCATTGAACCATTCAGTATTTTGACTGCTTCTCCGAATCCTGCTATAAGAGGCACTGCTTCAGTTCCGCCTCTCATTCCATTTTCCTGTTTTCCGCCGAGATTCTGTCTTAAAAGTCTCACACCCTTTTTTACATACAAAGCACCTATTCCCTTTGGTCCGTAAATTTTATGAGCACTCATTGATATAAGATCCGCCTGAATCACAACCGGCTTTACCGGAATCTTCATAAATGCCTGTACTGCATCACAGTGTGTGATTATATCTTTGTTTTTTCTTTTTGCCTCTGCAAAAATATTTTTTACCGGCAGAAGTTCTCCTGTTTCATTGTTTACAAGCATTACACTGATAAGACATGTATCATCATTTACAGCATCGGTAAAATCCTTTACTGAAAATTTCCCGTCCTTGCCGGGAGAAATTCTTATTACTTCATAGCCTTCATCCCCCAGACGGTTAAACGCCTCTTTTACTGATGAATGCTCTACTGTTGTTGTTATTACACGCTTTTTTCTCTTTCCGTAAGCACCCGCTGCACCACGTATTGCAAGATTGCTGCTCTCTGTTGCACCTGATGTAAAATACACTGTCTCCGGAGGAACATTAAGTGCCGAGGCTACATTCTTTCTTGCATTATCCATAACAAGCTGTGCTTCTATGCCAAGCTTATGCAGTGATGACGGATTTCCGAATGTATTTTCCATACACTTACAAACTGCTGCTGTTACAGCCTTATCAGGCTTTGTTGTTGCCGCATTGTCAAAATATATCATAAAATAATGATTTCACCTTCTGAAAAATATAATAGATATTAACATTATAGCATACTTTATTAATCATTTCCACATGAAATCTATTCCAATGCGTATAAAGTTCCTTACGTATTTTGTCCGTTATTGTTTATTACGTCACATATATTTAATTTCTCTGCCCTTTTGTTTCTTATGACTGTCTCCAGTACATCCAATACTTTTATAGTATCATTATCCTGCACAAACCCGACAGGGTCATCATTATATATTATAATACATCCGGGAGAAATATCAGTATTTATAAGTTCTTTGATAACCTCATATTTCTGCTGTGAAGATATTACTGCTATTTCTGTGTGTCCTGCAAAAAAATCTTTTCCCTGTGTCATTTCGGCATCATTGATTGCATCTTCAAGAGTATCGCCAGTACCCCTGTATTCTTTGGTTTTGTCCATTTCCTCAAATACACGCAGACACACATTTACTTTATCATCCTTTGATATCCCCATACCCTGTACAAATCCACGTTCCCGAACCTCAAGATTTTCTCCGCAGCTGCATAGCAAAAGCGCTATGATTACTATTAAAAAGCATTTTTTATACATTATCGGTCACCGGGCCTTTCCGCTTTTCTTTTTTGACTATCATAGAAGGAACAATAATGTAACTGAGAACAACAAATATAGATATTACTATACACTCTGTTATATATGACTCCATATTTCCCATAATTAATCCAGCTGCAATTATCAGTAAAACTGAAAAGAGTCTTCCCTTTTTAGTTATACATTCCGCAAATTTTGCTGAAATAATTATATCCGCTGTAATGTTTACAATACATATCAGTGCATAGGATATTACAAAAAGCGCATCTGAACGCTGCACACTGAATGGCTGTGAAAACGAACACATTCCGAAGAACGGATACTGCACAAGTTCTGCCACACCGCCAAGCACAGTTATTCCGACAAGTGAGACTATTTCAGTAATAATAAGTCTTAATCCAAAATAAAAATATATTGCCTTTCCGCAACGGTCCGCTGTAAATGCAGGAAGTACAAACATTGCAATTATTTCGCCGCTGCTTGCAAAATCCTGTATAGCATATTGGGTAATACTATCGCTCTCTGATACTGACTTAAAATTTGAAAAATCTATTCCAATATATACTCCTATAAATAAAATTGCAAGGAAAAAAATAAATAATCCCTGAACTGCGACAGCAGTTCTGCCTAGTGCGTGAATTCCAAATCCGGCACAATAAAAGCAGACAATAGCCAATAATATTACAGAAGCTATATTTTTCACATTTGAGAAATTACCTGCACCCATTATATCAAGCAGACGTTTAAATGACATTGCACCAAATAATATAAAGTATACTGAAAATACAAGTCCCTTCTTTTTTGCCTTATCATATTCAAATGTTTTTGCTTTAATTATTATGATGAGCGGAATAATTAAAGCAAACTGAACAACTGCTGAAACAGCGACACCTATCATTTGGTTTATTGAATATGCCATACCTGAACATATTAATGCAAATGCTCTGAACAAAAACAATACCGCCAGTAGCTGTCCATAACTAAGCTTCATATTATTTTCCTCCAATTATTTAAGTTTTTCTACAGTAAAATTTCCGTGCTGCATTTTTTTGAAGCCTACTCTTGTTATAATGTCACGCATTAATCTGCTGCTAAATGGTGAAACCGGACTTGTTACGGCAAATCCATAATCTTCGGTTGCACAAAGATTAAACAGCATTACTGCGCCAAGAAGACTTATTCCATAAAGACCGAATATTCCTCCGGCTATTAAAAATAAGAATCTGAAAACAGTTACAGGATGGTCAAGATCAGGTAAAACAAAACCACTTACTACCGACATTGCAATTATCAGAAGCATCGGTGTACTTATTAGCCCTGAATTAACTGCCGCATCTCCTATGATAATACCAGATACAATGCTTACTGCTCCGCCCACTGCTTTTGGCAGTCGTATTCCCGCCTCCCTTATGATTTCATACATTATCATTACAATAATAGATTCCGTTATAAGAGAGAGAGCCGCATTTTCTTCAGCCTTTGCAAGCAGGAGCAGCAATGTACGGTTAAAAAATTCCGGATGATGAATTACAACTGCAACATATACTCCCGGAAGAAGAAGTGAAATAAAAAAAGCAAAATATTTTATCCACCTCATAAAAGTTGCATAATATGGCTTGCAGTTATAATCATCCATAGTCTGAAAGCTTTCAGAAAAAAGTCTCGGAATAACAATAACAAAAGGAGTGCCATCTACTATAAGAGCAACTCTTCCCTCAAGCAGCTTTGAACACAGAACATCAGGACGTTGTGTTATTCCGCATGAGTCAAATATTCTGGGAGACTTTCCTTCAAGAAATGGTCTTACATACCCGCTTGATAATATCGTTTCAAGTTCCATATTTTTTAAAGATTTTTTTATTCTGTTTATAAGATCTTCCGGAACCCTGTCTGTCATATATGCAAGGCAGAGATCAGTATGACTCTTTTTGCCCATAATAAACAGTTCATGCTTTAAAAAAGGAGTTTTCATTCTTCTGCGTATAAGCGACATATTCGTCCTTATAGTTTCTGTAAATCCATCGTGTGACCCCATGACGTTCTGCTCAGATGTAGGCTCATTAACTCCTCTGGTACTATAACCCTGGACACCGAATGCAAGTGCTTCCGTATTTCCGTCTGCAACCAGCACAGCAAAGCCTGAATTTATAAGTCTTATAACATCTGCATAATTATCAGCCTTAGGCCGGTCAACAGACAAAAGCATTTTACCATCTATATGAGAAAAAAGTTTTTGTGCATTAACACTGCCTTCAAGTTTAAGTTCTGTAAGTGGAACAAGTACAAGTCTTGTTATAGTACTTGTTGAAAGCATTCCCTCACAGCAAAGCAGTGCACATTTAACTCCGCTTATTTCTATTTGATTTATAAGAAGATCTGATGTTTCTGAAGTAATTTTCTTCAGACGTTTAAGTTTGACATCAAGAGATTGATCCAGCTTTTCATCCTGATAATCTATTTTAATGTTCATCTTCATAAAAAAAATCCCCTCCTTGAAATTATGAGTATAATAATTTACATATAGTATTATCACATTTCTGTAAATAATACTATAATAAAGGGATATAATAATAAAACATTTTTGCTATTACACAGGATAAATTTATTAAAAAGGAAGATAATTATGACGGTCGTTCTTATACGTACATTTATTTTATATATTGCTGTAATATTTTCTGTGCGATTGATGGGGAAAAGACAAATCGGGCAGATGCAGCCTACTGAGCTTGTAATTACTATACTTATTTCAAATATTGCAACTCTATCGCTTGAGGATCCTGATACCCCTATTCTTATCGCACTTATCCCTATATTATTTCTTGTATCATTTGATGTTCTGGTATCCGTGATTACACTTAAATCCCGGAAGTTCAGACGTCTTGTATCAGGAACACCACAGATTATAATCAGCAATGGTGTGCTTGATCAGGAAAAATTAAAAGCTCTCCGTATGTCACTTGATGATCTGCTTGAATCACTGCGGTCTATTAATATTTTTGATATTTCAGAAGTCCAGTTTGCAATTGTTGAAACAAACGGAAAAATATCAGCATATCAGAAAACCCCGTATCAGCCTGCAGAAAAGCAAGATACAGGGAACAAAGATGATGTCATTGATCCTCCATATACAATTATAGATGACGGTAAGCTTCTTACAAAAGGACAGCAGGCTGTAGGCATGAGTGACTCATATATTAACAGTATCCTAAGAAAAAACAAATGCAATATAAATGATATATTTCTTTTATGTTCAGACAGCGATAAAAAATATACTATTATAAAGAAACAAAAATCAAACGGAGGAAATAAGTAATGGCAAGAATATATGTAAGCATTGCAATTATACTATCAATTATAGGACTTGATATATTTTCTGTTTTAATGATACGAAATGAGCAGCAATCACTTGATGAAACACTGACATTAATTCAGGACAATGTAAATAATAACGACAAAGAAGCTGCCATCGCCACCGCTGAAAAATTATCAGCGAACTGGGATGACAGCTATAAGCGCATTGTTTTTTTTGTAAACAGCAAAAGTCTTGAAGATATAAATGATTTTGTCACCAGAATAAAGCCGCTTTTAGAATCTGACAGTGATGAAATAAATGCTGAAATAGAAACTATAAAGAGAAAATTATATCGCACCTATGTTAAAGATGTGCCTTATATTTATAATATATTTTAAAAGGATAAAAGTAGCATGCACAGCTACTCTTCAGTTTCTGCATTTATAAAATCACGCCAACTGTTACAATCTGCTACTTGTACGAATACAGTTTAATTACATGCCATGATCCATTTTCTTTTACAGAAGCTGTTCCTGTTTCTGTAAAAGGGTTGACATCCTGATACTGAGGCTCTATTACCATTTTCCCACTCATGTCTGCATATCCCCACATATTATCATCACATACAGGTGTTAATCCGCACGAATATTTCATATCATTATCTGTTTTTTTACCATTTTTATTAATATTATATTCTTCACCATTGCGTGATACGGTTATTACAGGATCGTTGATACAAAAACCATAACAATCCGTTTTTATATCATCATAAATAAATTCCGTTACATTCTTAAATCTGGTATCAATCAGTGCCCATTTACCATTCTTTTTTACTGCTGCAACTCCGTTTAAAAACGCTCCGGCATAATCAAATTCACAACTGTATTCATTGTATTCAAGATCCATATATCCGTATTTGCCCTTATATTCAAACGGTGCAAAACCTTCTGAGTATGTTCCCAGAAATGAATAATAATTATCAGGTACATATTTTTTTCTTCCTTTCAGATCAGAAAAATACCACTCTCCACCCTCACATACGGAAACTATGTCCTTATCCTTATTATATGCACCGCCTATCTCATCATATCTGGCCGTAAGTCTGATGTTTCCCTCACTATCAGCTATTCCCCAATGTCCTTTTTCGTTCTGTACTGAAGCATATCCGTCATAAAAATATTTCATATCACTATATGAATGATAACTGTCGCTGAATTTATACTGAAGCGTTGAGAGCATCCGCTCTACCTTGTCACCCATATCTTTTTTTGGTGCACAGTTAAGAATATTTATTGCATCCTCATATTCCTCTGCCTTACTATAATACTCAGCTTTAAGAAGATACGGCTCATCAGCCGATGCATTTTTATCAGATGCCATATCACAGTACTGTAAAAACCCATTACGATCATCACATTTCATATAATTTTCAGCAATTTTTATCATAAGTCCGTAATCATCAGGATATATCTTTAATGCTTTCAGGTAATTATCAGCTGCTGTAATATATGCTTCCTTCTGTTCATGTTGCTCTGCTTTTTTTATATATTCCTGATACTTATGGTTCTTGCTTTTTCCACCGCCTAAGACACTTACCCACATTACACACAGCATTGCAGTCATAGTAAATAAAATAAGATATTTTTTATTTTTCATATCAGCCCTTCATTCATATACAAAAGAAAATACAGCATTGTTCCAACAAATGCAAATGGCGCCATCGGTACAAGTGATTTCATTCTGCATTTTTTTATTATTACAAGAAAAAGTCCGACAACCGTACAGAAAAATGATGAATACATAAGTATATCCAGAACTCCTGAACAACCAATAAAATAACCTATTGCAGCATACATCTTTATATCTCCGGCACCGAGTCCTTTTTTTGAAATAAGTGAAATAACAACAAGTACTGCAAGTCCTGTAACAAATCCTGCAAATGAATTTATAAAAACAGATATCATACTTCCTGTCTGTATTCCCTGCCACAATATACAAAATGTCCTTATCAGAATAAGTCCCAGAATGCATCTGTTAGGTATCTTTTTATACCTGAAATCAATAACAGCAAGCAGGAACATTGCATTTGCAAGAATTAGTGTACTGCATGTTACAGATAAGCAGCTGCCGCCTGAACACATATATTTTATTATGGTACAGTCTATAACTGTGTATACTATTACTGATAATATAAACCATTTTGTTTGCCGACCTTTTTTTTCATATTTCTCTTGAATATCCTTTAAGTTTACAAAAAGCACTGATGAAATCAATGCAGTTATCATTCCTGCAATTATTGCTGTCATTTCAGTTGTTTCCTTCCTTTGTTTTAAAGAGCTTTCTCCCTATAAATAAATTCAACCTCAATACCTGTATTTTTATTGACTGATTCAGCTATCTGCTCCAGTGATTCTTTTATACTGTCATTTTCCTGTGCTTCTTCGGGAACAATTATAAGTAAATTTCCTTTTCTTTTTTTATCACTGAGAGGATATGCTGTACCACTGTCCATTGTAATACTTTTTTCAAGTCCTTTTATATTCTGATTAAGTTTTCGTGCGTATTTTTCTATAATCTTCAGGCAATAATCATCCTTTAGTGTGTAGCACATAACGCCGGTTTTATCTGATGTCTTTTCATATGATGAATATGACTGTGAAAAAATATTTATTGAGTATACCTGTGTAAATGTATTGGTACTCTTATCATATAAATCAATACCTGTTCCTGAAGCCACAGCAGCATCTTTGTTTTCATCCTTAATTGCTGAAAGCCATGAACGCCCTCTTTCAAAATTCCCAAGCTGCCATCTGCTTTCTTCCTTTTTATCCGCTCTTGTTTTGATTGCCTCTCCCGTCCATGCAGCTGTATGTGCGGAATTTTTGAGTGTGAAAGTAAATCCCTTATCTCCTAAAAGTCCAAACGTATTAAGTCTGACATTATATATTGCTGTAATATTTACAGATCTTCCGTCTTTTAATATATCCGAATATCTGAAATCAATATCATCCATTGTTATTCCGCCAAGCTTCATCAGATATTTATCCGCTTCCGACTTATTCTCCGTAATATAGCCACGTACAAGTCTCCGGCACAGTGAATCGGTAATCTTACTTCCGATCATTTCATTTGCAGCAGGATTGGAAACCATCATTGTCAGGGATTTTATAACACTGCCTGTTTCAGGATCATCAACATCTGCACTTTCGTCCTGCATAATTCCTGAAAAATTAATCACGCTTGTAATAATATCATTAAGTGAAGAATCCGAACAGTCTATAACAGACGTTGAAGCTAATCTGTCTGCAACATAACAGTACTGGGATATTTCCTTTGCAGACTGATTCACTGCATACTGAACTGTACTTTCAATTCTTATTATTGAAATAAGTGATATAATCAGCAGATACCCACAAATAAAAATAGGCAATGCCAGAGAAGCTTCGATAGTAATTGACCCTTCCAGATTTTTTCTCGCCATATAATCGGCCCCTGTCTGAGTTATTCTGAATTTCCATGCACATTAAACATTTCTATAAATCCTGAAAGCTTTTTACATACAGCAGAAAGCTTATCGCTGAAATTAAATTTTTCTGCAAGGTATCCTGCAAAATTTACAGTAATATCCGTATTCCTTATAAATTCAGCAGGGTCATATGTAATTGCAGAAGCCGATACATTTATATTGTAATTATCATTTATTCGTAAATATTTAAAAATCTGCGGCATAGACACCTTTTTTTTAATATTTACAATTATCCGGCGGCTTAAAACATGACGTTTTACATCAATTGTACATTCCGGTGAATCAGATGAAAAAACAAGCTCTGACGCAAACTTTTCTGCTGCATTCCGAAATCTGCTGTCAGCATCACCTAAAATAATATACCGATAAGGAACTGATTTATTGTACGCATTATTTATCTGACCTATTGATGGCCCATCATCACTCCACGCAAAATCCGGCTGACCACTGTATATATCGCCCAGCTCATTATATCCTGGGAACGATATGGTACGTCCTGACATAACAGCCGTTTTCCCGGCCATATCTTTGAGTAAAGATGTTTCCAGCATATATACACCTATATATATCATAAGTACAACAGTCATAATAACAATAGGGTATATAAGTGTAGCCTCAACAACAGAAGCAGCACCGTTCTGATCTTCTGCAAATCTTTTCAGTCTGATCATATATTATTAATTGAATTTGTTATGTTCTGGAATATAGCATTTATTACATTAGTTATCTGTGTTTTAAATATTGCCACAAGACCTACTGTTACTATTATAATAAGCAAAATAGCGACAAGATTTACTTCTCCTGTTTCCTCGGAAATTAATGACGTTGTCTTTTGATTGACTCCTGATTGTATTTTCTTTATTAAAGCTTTCATATTACTTCTCCTTCAAATTATATTTACAAATATAGGTACAATTATCATGATTATTATTGCGACAAATATCATCAACATCGGAAATAATAACTTCTGATTTACTGATTCACCTTTTATTTTGACAGAATTTTTCTTTTCATCCCACTGTTCTGATGCAATAAGCTTAAGAGATTCTGCCATTTCTGAATTTCCCTTTTTAACATTCTGACTCAGGGAGCTTATAAATTTCCTTATCTCCTTTGTCTGACATCTGTCAGCAAATGCATTGAATGCTTCTGTTTCTGAAACACCATTCTGTATTTCAAGACTTGTCTGTCTCATCTCACGGCACAGAGTAGTGTCAGATGACTGTGCTATCTTGTTCCAGGCGTCTCTGAGAACCATTCCGGCATTTACGAGCAAGGTAAGCCTTGAAATCATTGCCGGCAGCTGAGAAAGTATTTCTTCATGCTTCTGATTTACTTTTTTCTTTATCTCAAAATCCATATATATAAGCATAAGTCCTGACATCATTATTCCAAGCATACCTACCGCCATATTCTCTGTAACAGCTGCCAGTATAAGTACAGCCGGCAGAAGTGTAGCTGTATATGTAATCTGTGCCCCCGCAATCATATATGTGTAATACTCTGAATATTTAATTCCGTAGATTTCTGCAATACGACTTCTTTTCAGTGTAAATTTCTCACCCTTTACATTTATATTCATAAGTTTCATAATTCCGAATCCAATAAAAAGTATATCATGCAGCATATACTTTTTTACTGCAGGTGTATTTAAAATATTCTTATATTTGTTATGATTAAAAAAGAATAATACTATCCATATAATTGACGTAATAGTTGCCGGAAATGCCATAAAGACTGATAATGAACGATTCATTTATGATTACCTTTTTGTCTGTATTTTTTTAATAATGACTTGTCTGTTTTTAATCTGGCAATATGCAGCTGAGGACATGTTGCCTAAGTTATATCTGATATTTTACGTCCGATAACATATGCAGTTCCTATTATGATGATACCAATCACCCTGACTATTATTGTTACCAGGTTGTTTCCGGAAATATTACTGTCACCAAGAGTTTTGAGCATCGGTACTATTATAAATGGCATACATGTCATTATAATCAGTTCATTTTTTCCGCCTGACGCTATTGCTGCAATCTCCTTTTCCATAATCATCTTTTCCCTTATTATCCTGTATGTTTCGGAAATAATATTTTTAATGTTTCCACCCATTCTGTTGCATATCTGAAACGTTTCGGCGAAGCTTTGTATATCATCCTGTCCGCTTCTGTCCGCAAAGTCCATAAACATATTTTCAGCTGTATTATTGTTTCTCATTCCGTTCAACACATTTTTTGTCTCAATTGCTATTAACGATTTTTCACCATACTGCATAACCATATCATTGTATGCTGAACTTATTGCCATGGAAATATTCTGACCTGCCGAAAGTGAATTTGACAGTGATTCAAGAAAATCCCTGAACTGAATCACCAGATACTTCATCCGACGTTTTTTAAGATATTTTCTGTAAGCCGGTACAGAAATAAATATACTCAGTAATCCTACTATAACACCACACAATGCCGATTCAAAGAATATCATGCATATAAGAAATCCTACAATTACTCCAAGCATTGCTCCTATTATAAACTCAGAGGTTTTTAATTTGTATACTGAATAATTTATTCCTCTCCCGGTAAGTCCTTTTGTACACTCATATTTTTTCTTTTTCACGTACATTACCTCCGGAAAATTTAAAATAAGGCGTTACTATCCAGCCTTATCCTGAAATCTAAGAAATTATTTTAGTGAAGGTGCAGTGTAACCGCAAACCCTTGCAAAAAATCAGGAATTAAAAAAACATCCCCCCTCATGCTGAACAGTAACTATAAATATGCTATATTATATCTTCTATTCCGCTTCTCCTGAGCTTTGTATAATGAATAAATTTGTACTCTGTCCTTACCAGTGCACCGCTTACCCTGTCACATCTGCTCCTTTCATTTTCCCGGAATACATATAGCGGATTAAGTATTATTTCTCCGTTATTGATTGCGGCTACCTCTGTTATTTCAGTAACCTTTCTTGAATGGTCCCTGAGTCTTGAAAGATGAATAACAATATCTACTGCAGAAGCGATCTGTTGACGCACAGCGACAAGTGGCAATGCTTCAGCTCCTGTAAGCACCATTGTTTCAAGCCTGCTCATCATATCAGCTGCAGAATTTGCATGGCCTGTTGACAAAGATCCATCATGGCCTGTATTCATTGCCTGAAGCATATCTAATGCTTCAGGCCCTCTTACCTCCCCTACAATTATTCTTTCAGGTCTCATTCTAAGTGATGACTTTATCAGTTCCCTCATTGAAACTTCTCCGGCACCTGACGAATTAGCGTTTCTGGTTTCAAGGCTTATCAGGTTTTGTATCTGTTTGATCTGAAGCTCTGCTGAATCTTCAATCGTTATAATACGTTCATTTTTCGGAATAAAATTTGACAAGGCATTTAGAAATGTTGTCTTTCCTGAACCTGTTCCTCCGCTTATAAAAATATTATATTTTGCTCTTACAAGCATAGCAAGCTTGTCCGCAATGTCCTGAGTGACAGATCCGTATTTTATAAGCTGTTCTACTGTCATAGGCTTTTGTGAAAATTTTCGTATTGTTACGACGGGACCGCAAAGTGATATAGGCGGCAGAACAACATTTACCCTTGACCCGTCTGCCAGTCTTGTATCAACTATCGGGTTAGCCTGATTTACCTCCCTTCCTGCCGTTGAAACTATGCGCTGTATTATATCATCAAGCCGTTCACGGCTTTCAAACTTATTATTAAGTTTCTTTACAACCCCGTTCTTTTCTATGTAAATGCTGTCATATCCGTTTATCATCACCTCCGTTATTGTGTCATCTCTCATTATTATATCAAGCAATCCAAGTCCTCTTATCGAACTGAATATGCTCTCAATAATCATTACTTTTTCGTCTATTGATAAAAACATCTCACTTGTTCTCTGTATTACTATTTTTTCAATTGAATTGTACAGCTCATCGTCAGACATTTCATTCAGATTCAGATCTTCAAGAACATATGCTTTCAGTTCTGCCGCCAATTTATCCGTACCGGCTATATCCGCTGTCACACTCATCATGATACCTCCATTATGTCAATGTACACATATTTTATCAAACATTCCTGATTTTGATATTTCCTTTACAATTTCACCGGCATCAGCGGACTTAAGTTTTGCTTGAATTCCGATAACAGGTATTTCAGTCTTTATCATTCCCTTATTAGACGACTTATTAAGTATTAACATCATCTTATCAGAAATGTTTATTCTTTTTCTCTTTTCAAGGCTGCGTATTGCTTCACATTTTTTGCCAAGCTGAATCTGTGATATTTTGTTTGTGTCAGATACAACAACTATATTTGAAGAATATTCAAGCAGCAGTAGCAGAATTCCGGAAAGATAAAAGTCAGTTACAATCACAATATTGTCATAACCAAAGCTGTTGCTCATTTCATCAAGCAGAATTTTGAGCTCGTCCACTTTTATTTCAGTATAATCCAGTGCATTCCTGCATGTATCATAAAAATACACACCCTCCCGGCTTTGCTTGACTATACTTTCAAGCTTCAAGGTCATATTGACTTTATGGCTTTTTATTGCAAATATTGCATCTGTAAAAGATCCTTCGCCCGATGCCTTGAAAATAGAATCCATATCACTGAATTGTTTAAGGTTAAGAAAAAGTGTCTTTTTCCCTTTTGCAGCAAGATAAGTTGAATATGCTGCTGCTGCTGTTGTTGAACCTGCACCGTCACAGCCTGACATAAACAAGCTTATTTCGGATTTCTTTCCGGTAATATTTTTATATCTGACCTTATCTGCAAGCTTTTCTGAATAAAGCCCTAAAATTTGCTTATAAATAAGGTCTGCCCTCTGATATTTGCATATTGATTTTTTATTGTTATATGAAGCTATTGAAATTGAGTCCGTAAAATATGCAAACATACAGAAATCTGCAAGTTTATCTGTATTTATTTCCATATCCTGTGTTGCTATCAATACATTTATTTTCTTTTCCCTTACCGCATCTGCTACGGTTAACCCATCTGAAAATGAATAAATATCAATCTGATTCTGAAATTTGCTGCTGAACAGTTTTGTTATCCTTTTTAAATAAACTTCATCACTGTCCACCAACGCGAGCTTTATTTTTATCATATCTATCACATCCCTTCCGACAATAAAACCGCTATATTACACCACACGATTTATGGTTTTTATTGTCACTATTCACAATTACCATTATACAACATCAAAAATCATTTGTAAATATGTGACATTAACTGTGACAAACAATTTTTTCCATATAGATATTTATGATGCATAATTAATTGTAAATAACTGTTGCTCAACAGTATGGATTCATTATATATTATTAAATATTCCATTACAATACTTTTTCCCTATAATGAAATTTTATGGAACAAGCGACTTTTGAATTACATTTTATGGAATTTATTTTTTATTTATACTCAATGTGCTTTTCCCCCCAAAACCGCCCTGGATATTATGCTATAATTTTTTTATTATATTAAGGAAATATTTTTATCAAATTTTAACGGAATATAGCCTGAATATATATGTCGGCTGCATATGCCTGCTTAATTACTACTCTACGAGGTGACCACTATGTCAAGATTTTCAAACATACTTTCATCATATACCAAAGAACGCAAAATTAACATCTCCGCTCTCTCTGCCGAGACCGGCATTGAACGCACACTGCTTCATAAATATATCTCTGGTGCAAGGATTCCCTCAGACTTAGATACCGTCTGTTCTCTGTCTGACCGTCTTATGCTGTCACCAGATGAAAAGAAACTTCTGTGTGAAAATTATAAAATCACATTTATAGGCGAAGAAAACTATCTCCGTAATCAGAAAATAGCATCTATAATCAGTACACTCTCAAGCATTCCTCAACCTCATATATTATGGAATACTGAAGCTTCCTATGAACGACTGATCCCGTGTGCTGTAAACGACAGGCTGTCAGTTGAAACAACAATAAAACGCATGCTCCAGGATCATAATACACAGTCATTATTTGTTATTGCACCGCCTTCATATAACCTGATTACCAATGAACTTATTACCTTATGTCTTAACAGACCGGATATAAATATAACTCATATAATTACATTCAGTAACCGGAATACACCAGAATTGCTGAACTATAATCTGAGTACATTTTCAGAGATACTACCTCTGATTATTTTCTGTAATGGTTATACACCCCTTATTAATTACTGTGATCCGACAGAACAGACAAGCTCCGTATCTCTGCTTCCTAACCTTATACTTAACGACAGATATGCCTTTACTTTCAGCAATTGTTGTGACAAAGGAATTTTACATACATGCAGTGATATTCTGAATTTATATAAAAATTTATCCGATCAGCTTATTGACAAATCATACGGTCTGATACAAAAAAAAATAACGTCTGCTCCTCAGGATTCAGACGATATTTATAAAATATGCAGCAATTTTTATATAAAGATTTCTGACAAAAGCACTTCACTTATTTTTCGTACAAATGATTATTTTAGTAAAATCTTATTATATGAGCCAAGCCTCAGAAATATTTTTTCTGAATTTGTTAAAAGCGCTATTTTTTCCGAATTATAAAATGTCCATTTTCATTTAGTGATTAACAGATCGGAAGAGCGTCGTGTAG
>CALMUA010000226.1 GCA_937872775.1 uncultured Ruminococcus sp. | reverse complement strand
TATACTAGAATATTATTGATTTTACAATGGATAAAACAGTCATGAAATAGGGCTTATATTATTAATCATATGATAAATCTGATTTTTATAATCATAAAATAACTTAAATAAAATTCATTCAGGTGTTTTGCAGTATTTCTTTAAGAAATTGATAGGAGATGGTTACTACGAAATTTACAAAGATGCACGGCATAGGAAACGATTATATATATGTAAACTGTTTTGATGAAAATATTGATGAGCCGGAAAAAATATCAAAGCTTGTCAGTGACAGAAGATTCGGTATTGGTGGGGACGGACTTATTCTTATTATGCCATCCCAAAAGGCAGATTTCAGAATGAGAATGTTCAATGCTGATGGTTCCGAGGGTGCAATGTGCGGAAACGGTACAAGGTGTATAGGTAAATATGTCTATGACCGTGGTCTGACGGACAAGAAAGAAATAACACTTGAAACCAAATCAGGAATAAAAAAATTATCACTGTATACAGATGAAAATGGTCATGTCAGTCAGGTAAAGGTAGACATGGGAAAGGCAATTCTGAAGCCATGTGATATTCCTGTTATTGCAGATGGTGACAGATTTATAAATAAACCTGTTAACGTGAATGGTTCTGTATATAATATAACATGTTTATCAATGGGAAATCCTCATGCTTTAATATTTCAGTCAGATATTGATAAAATAGATCTTGAAAAATCAGGACCTTATTTTGAAAATCACAAGCTGTTTCCTGACAGGACAAATACAGAATTTATAGAAATAATAAATGATAAACATTTAAGAATGCGTGTCTGGGAGCGTGGAAGCGGTGAAACCCTTGCATGTGGAACAGGTGCATGTGCTTCTGTAGTAGCAGCAGTATTAAATGGTTATTGCAGATATGACGATGAAACTACTGTCGAATTAAGAGGCGGAAATTTAAAAATAACATACTGTACTGATGGTACAGTATTTATGAAAGGTCCTGCAACTCTTGTGTTTGACGGTGAGATAAATTTACAAAATTTTAAGGAGTATTAATATGGCAAAGATCAATAGTAATTTTTCAAATTTAATCCCAAGTTATCTGTTTGCAGAAATAGCTAAGAAAATATCAGCATATAAGGCTGAAAATCCTGATAAAGAGATAATAAAATTAGGCATAGGAGATGTTACACTTCCGCTTGCACCGGTTGTAGTTGAGGCAATGAAAAAGGGCTGTGATGAGCTTGGTGTAAAGGAAACGTTCAAAGGATATCCTGATTATGAAGGATATAAATTTGTTCGTCAGTCAGTTTCCGATTATTATAAGAGTTTTGGTGTTGAAGTTTCAGCAGATGAAATACTTATTAATGACGGTGCTAAAAGTGATGCAGGAAATCTGACTGATATTTTTTCACAGGATAATATAGTACTTGTAACAGATCCTGTTTATCCGGTTTATGTTGATACAAATATTATGGGTGGAAGAAAGATAATTTACGCAGACAGCAATGAAGAAAATGGATTCTGTGCTATGCCTGATAAAAATGTTCATGCAGATCTTATTTATCTATGCTCACCAAATAATCCGACAGGTGCATGTTATACTGCAGATCAGCTTAAAGAATGGGTAGATTATGCAATTGCTAATAATGCGATTATTTTCTATGATTCTGCATATGAAGCATTTATTACCCAGAATGATATTCCAAGGAGTATCTTTGCAATTGAAGGGGCAAGAAAATGCGCTATAGAAATGTGCTCACTTTCAAAGACAGCAGGCTTTACAGGAACAAGATGCGGTTATACTGTTATCCCTAAGGAACTTGAGATGGAAGGAACAAATATCTATAAAATGTGGTACAGACGTGAGTCTACAAAATTCAACGGTGTTTCATATCCTGTACAGTGTGCAGCTGCAGCAGTATTTTCAAAGGAAGGCTTAAAGCAGATAAAAGAAAACCTTGCTTATTATCAGGAAAATGCAAAAATTATTGCTTCAACAATGGATGAACTCGGGATCAGATATACAGGTGGAATAAACTCACCATATATATGGTTCAAATGTCCTGGAAATATGCCAAGCTGGGATTTCTTCGATTACATGCTTTCAAATATAAATGTTGCAGGAACTCCTGGTGAGGGATTCGGTGAAAACGGCAAGGGCTGGTTCAGACTTACAGCTTTCGGTGACAGAGATAATACAATCGAAGCAATGAACAGATTCAGAAAACTCGTTAAAAATATAAAATAAAATAATAAGAGGATTTCTATGAATAATAAATTAAAAAGAGTAGCTGCGATTCATGATATATCATGTATGGGAAAATGTTCTCTTACGGTTGCTCTTCCTGTAATATCAGCAGCAGGAATCGAAGTAAGTGTTATTCCTACAGCAGTTCTTTCAACGCATACAGGAGGCTTTGACGGATTCACGTACAGAGACCTTACTGATGATATTTTACCTGTTGCAGATCACTGGAAAACACTCGGAGTAAAATTTGACGCTTTTTATACGGGATTTCTTGGTTCATTTACACAGATAGAAATGGTATCAAAGATATTTGATATGTTAAAAAGCGATGATACGTTTATAGTTGTTGATCCTGTAATGGCTGATAACGGAAAACTGTATTCTGTATTTGATGAGAATTTTCCGGCAGAAATGAAAAAGCTTTGCAGCAAAGCAGATCTTATTGTTCCAAACATTACAGAGGCAGTATTTATGCTTGAAGAGCCATATACTGAAGGTCCATACACAGAAGAATACATTTCACAGATACTTAAAAAGCTGTCAGCTCTAGGACCTGAAAAGGTTGTACTGACAGGTGTTTGTTTTGATGATAAAAAAATTGGTGCCGCAAGCTATGACAGAAAAACAGATACAGTTGCATATGCACTGGAAGACAGTATAGACGGATATTACCACGGTACAGGTGATGTATTTGCAAGTACTCTTGTTTCCGGGGTCATGAACGGACTTTCTATTGCTTCTGCCTCAGAAGTTGCAGCAAAATTTACAGTTAAAAGCATAATAAGGACAAGGGATGCAAAAACTGATATACGTTTCGGCGTAAATTTTGAAGCTGGCCTTTGCAGTTTGTATGAAGAAATACAAAGTAAATTAAAAAAATAAATTGTCTGAAGCTGTTATAAGTTAATCATTGAATTTTTTAATAAAAGCTGTAATATAAAGTGCACTTTATATTACAGCTTTTATTAAAGTCATTGATTATTTTTACGTTTAATGATATAATAAAATTATCAAGGATATCTATAATAAGGGTGGTGTCAATATGTCCAGATTATATGAGTCAGGTGAAAATTATCTTGAAACAATACTGACCTTGAAAAGCAGAGGTAAGGATGTCCGTTCTATTGATGTTGTTCATGAAATGGGATTGTCAAAACCAAGTGTAAGCCGTGCAATGCGTATATTAAGAGAAGGTGGATTTATAGAAGTGGATTCGGGCGGATACATAACTCTTACGCCCGACGGTAAAGAAGTTGCTGAACGTATTTATGAAAGGCATAAGGTTCTTACAGATTGGCTGATAGGTATAGGTGTAGATGAAAAGACAGCTGCGACAGATGCATGTAAGCTTGAACATGATATAAGTATTGAATCGTTTCAGAAACTTAAAGAACATATACATGACAAGCATAAAAATGGTTTAAAATGAATAATATGAGCGAATATTCGTTCATGTTATTTTTTTAGGTATGCCTGACCTTGACTACAAAGAAAAAATGTTTTGAGAAGAAAATACAAACAACAACCTTTAAACAACAGGCAATAATATTCCTATTGACGTTTTAACCAGAATAATGTTATAATAAATGATATAATGTACATATATTAAATAAAACAATTTAGGAGGATAAAAATGGCGATAAAGTTTCATCTGCCAGATTTCGTAAGACATTTTAGGCTTAACATGCTTTTGAATGAAATGATGAGAAGAAATCCGGAATTTTTTTACGATGGTGTGGAGATAGGTTCTGTGTACGGAACATTTCCGACATCACTCTGGAATGGTGGAAGATCATTCGGCGGAATGATTGATGCTAAAGCAATAGAAGGTATTATAAAACAATTTAACGATAGAAATATACCGATCAGATTTACTTTTACAAATCCTAAAATAAAGCTTGAACATCTTAAAGATCCGTTTTGCAATACATGCCTTAAGATGGCTGACAACGGGCTTAATGAGGTTATTGTTGTGTCACCGCTTCTTGAAGATTACATAAGAATGAAATATCCTGGCTATAAAATCACAAGTTCAACCTGTAAGCAGCTTGAGGACATTGATGCACTTACAGAAGAACTTGAAAAAGACTACAGTCTGGTTGTTCTTGACTACAACTGGAACAACAGATTTGATGAACTCGAAAAAATTCCTCATAAAGAAAAATGTGAACTTCTTATAAATGCATGTTGTACACCGGGATGCAAGAAAAGAAAAGAACATTACGATTACGTAGGCGAATATCAGATAAAGCTTACAGAGCATATGAAGCATCCGAGAGAACCATTTGAATTCAAGGATTTTGAATGTCCTCAGATGGGAATGTCACTGTATCAGACAACAGGTTATTCAACTCATATTAAACCTGAAGATATATATAACAGGTATGTTCCTATGGGATATGAAAATTTCAAGATAGAAGGACGTTCAGTTCCGGAT
Organism: uncultured Ruminococcus sp.; assembly: GCA_937872775.1. GTDB lineage: Bacteria > Bacillota > Clostridia > Oscillospirales > Ruminococcaceae > HUN007. Next base: position 2,182 of record CALMUA010000226.1, on the reverse strand, counting down.
ATAAATGTTCTTGAAAACTATATTTATTATATGGTCAAGCCAGAATACAAGGACAGGGCAAGATTATTCCTTACACTTATGCTTACAAGAAAATATAAATATTTTAATGAATAGGAAATATAGATATGAAAGAAAATAAAATGTGCAGAGTATATTATAATCTGACTGCTGCCGCAATATTCTTTTTTATAGCAGTTGCATTACTTATTAATAATACAGTAAGTGCTCAGGTTTATGATAAAAGTATCACCCTGACACCTGTAGATGTTGTCAAAATAAAAAAATCAATTATTTGTGCAGATACTCTCAGTGATTCAGACATGAGAAAATATGATCTTAATAATGACGGTACTGTCAATGTTATTGATATGTCAAATGCCGTCAATTCAGTTCTTTTCAATGAGGTTCCTTTAGTTACAGAAATAGCAACTACACCTCCTGAGACTGATCATACAACAGTAACAACTGCTGAAATTATAACACCGGAGCCGACTCAGACAACAACACCTTCGCTTGTTGTGACCACAACAGAAACTACAACACCGGCACCTGCCCAAACAACACCGCCTGTTACAACAGTAACAACGCCTCCGCTTGTGAAAAACCTTAATGTTCCGATGGTATTGCAGGCACCCGAACTTCCTACAGGATGTGAGGCAACAACACTGACAATGCTTCTTAATTATTATGGTTTTAATGTTTCAAAACAGGCAATAGCTGATATGATGCCTCAGCTTAATTTTTATTATTTAAACGGAGTTCTGTACGGAGCAGATTTCAGATATGTATTTCCGGGAAACCCGAGAAATAATTCAGGATATGGATGCTATGCACCATGCATGGTCAAAACAGCAGAAAATTATTTTAATTTTGCAGGTAACACAAAATACAATCTTGTTAATATTTCAGGTACAGAGTTTGAATTACTTCTTAATTATGTAGCTGCAGGCAAACCTGTAATGGCATGGGCTACAATGGGAATGATATCTCCGGGAACAGGCGGATCATGGATGACTCCTGCAGGAGACAGAGTAACATGGATAGCAAATGAGCATTGTCTTTTAATCACAGGATATGATAAAACCAAAGGAATCGTTTATGTAAATGATCCTATGAAAGGAAGAGTTACATATACAATAGCTCAGTTTAAGCAGAGATATAATCAGATGAACAGCAATGCAGCAGTTCTGATGGAAAAAGGTGAATCATTTGATCCTGGCGTTGTATCACCACTGCCACCTCAGCAGCCAACTGTTGAATATAAGGTCGGAGACGTAGTGCAGTATACAGGACTTGTTTATTATTCAAGTTACGGCGGAAGTTCTGTATGGATAAGCGGTACATATACGATAAGTGATATTATTGGAGATACATCACGTCCATATAGGATAAGACTTGGACTTGAAGGATGGATACCACACAATTTTAAATAAAGTATAATTTAACGGATGCACAAGAACCTGATGAAATAGTTCTTGTGCATCCGTATTTTTTTAGGATTTTTAACATAAAATCGTAAAAATGCATAATATATAGTGGTTCATATTTAATTATATAATTAGTGGGAGGTACATATGGAAAATTCAATTGGTTATCTGAGAGTCAGGGTATACAGTTCAAAAAAAATGTTTCCGATAGAAAATGCAAGGGTAGAGATAAGCACTTTAGAAAACGGTGTAAAGCGTATTATAAAAAATGTTCTTACTGATGAAAACGGAAATACAGGTGATATACCGTTGTCTTCAACTTCGAAGATATTATCATTCGCCTCAGACACTGTTCCGCTTCCTGTAAAGCCATATGCAGTCTATATGGTAAAAACTGAAGCTGAAGGGTATATAACGGATGAGGATAGGAAGGTTTCTATATTTGAAGGGGTTGTATCGATACAGTCAGTAGAGCTTGTTTTGAAGGACATTGATTAATTTTCAGGAGGCGTAGGTTATGAAAATAAATCTTCAGCATATACCCGAAGAAATAATAGTACACCTTGGTCCACCAGAAGATGAATGCAGAAATATAAACGTCTTTCTTGTAGACTACATAAAAAATACAGCTTCAAGTAAGTTGCCCTTATTTTTCCGACAGTTTTTTAATAGACTATACTGAAAATGCAATGTAAGATATTAATATTATACTGCATAGGATTTTAGCTGTCAATCGCTACCTTTTGTTTATGTAA
>CALMUA010000225.1 GCA_937872775.1 uncultured Ruminococcus sp. | reverse complement strand
CTTGAATTTGATTTCTGAAATTCGATTTTTTGAAAATTAGAAATTATTTACACAGTTATGGCGCTTGGTGAATAATTCAGGTTTAGTGAATTATTAATTTTCTTTTCTGTTTTCGCATACTTCGCAATTTCATCTGTTGTTAAAATACATGCGTAATATTCTATATATACCTCTTGAATTTATTATTTATACATTATGCAGATGTTGTGACTTTTATCAAGAAAACTCCCCGTCCGGATGGACGGGGAGTAAAATCTTGTTGCCAACTGGAATAGCATCTGCGGCTAACTGACATTATTCAATTGCATATAATTCATGATTAGCTTATTTGTATAATATGTCAATATTTTTCAAAAATCGACTTATTTTCAGGCATGAGGTCTTCCAAATCACTAAACTCAACTTCTCCTTTCATCAGATTATATATAAATTCGGATATCGTCATATCAAATTTTTTATAAGTGGCGGCATCATCATAAACCACAATTGACCACTTATCTTCTTCTGGAAGCCAATAGAATAAAAAATCCCCTCCTTCTATCCAGCCCCAGGGAATCAATCCGTTTTTTGATGGGTAATACTCAAATGGAAAGCCTTCTTCGCCATCTGTCTGATTTCCAAAATTACCCTTAGATGTGTTGTAGGCGTATCCATCTTCTTCAATCTGAACAAATAAATTCAGATTAGGGTTATCTACATAAGGATTAAAAACCAATAAATTATTGGAAAACCAACCGGTTCCATAAGCTTCAATAATTTGATAATAATCTTCAGGAAGTTCTATACCAAGTTTTTGGTTAATTTCATCACGCAATGCCAACCCACCGGTGTTTGATGGCATTAGCGGAGGAGGTATCAACGACTTTAATTTATCTATATACATAAATTTATCCTTTCTTTATGCTGCCATAATAGTTTCCCATTTTTCAATGATATTCACTATACACAATCTTTTAAATTCTTCTGACAACGTAATTATTTCTTATCTTTTATAAGCTATAAATTTCTAATCACTATATTAATATTGCCACATTTTAGTTCGTGTTGTCAAGCACTTTAAGTATTATTTATTTTTAAAATGAAAAAACGAATCCCATATATGATTACTTATGATATGGGGTTCGTTTAATTTTTACATAAGAATATTCCTATTTGTTTTTAAGAAAAAATCAAATTATAATAAAAGTAATATAAGGATTTCTACCAGCCCAGTGGAGCATAATAACCTTCTTTAAAAATTATAATACTTTCACAAATATCTCCTTCAGAATCTTCTAAATAAGTTCCTATTCCATATTTTAATGATATGATTCCACAACCATTATCTTTATTACTGGAATCAAGAGTAGAAAGTATTTTATTGAATCTTTTAAAAGATATTTTAAACAGATCAGTTTCTTTAAGTTTAGTAAAATCATCTGATTTTATAAATAATTCTGATAAAGGAAAAAATTCTATTGCGACAGCTTTATACTGAGTATTATAGTCAATTCGAAAATCATTATAATATTCCATCGATCCCATAATATATTCCGGACTTTTTGTAAAATATTATAAATTCCGGGTTTATTCATGTCAAATGTTATTTCGTAATTTCCGTTTAAACATCTAAATCCGTAATTCAGATCGATATAATACGTCATATTATTTACTCTTCTTCCTCTTCTTCCTCTTCTTCGAATTGTTGACTAACAAACCATTTATTTATCTCATCCATACTAGAATCCGGTGAGATTGAGTGACTATAAATTCCACGCCAGTACATATCACCAATGCTCATTTCCTGATACCCTGTTAAAAGCGGTATTTTTTTATTATACAAATCTTTTTTTAATTCATCCCAATTGCAGTCTTTATTTAAAACAAACCCTTCATCAAATATCGGTTTCCATTTTGAAAGTTTTTTGCCGACAAATTTTTCTATGGAACACACCATTTCGTCAAAACTATCAAAAATAAATCTTATTCTTAATCCGCCCTCAGTGTCAAATCCACTATCAAAATCTAAAAAGACCTTATTACCTTCTATAATTCTAATAAATCGATAAATTCCATTATAAACAATATCATAATATATTGTTGCAGGATGTTTTCCTAAATGTATTCTGTTCTGTAATTCCAATTTTTTCATTATTATAGTCCTCCAGTAATTAGTATAGCTGCCTTCTCCCCGTTTGGAAAATATATGTTGTAGTGTGGAAATTTTGCTAAGTTTAAGTAAATTAAAATCTTTTACAGTTTATTAATATACTAAATATAATTATATCATTCCGATAATAGTTTTTTTTGTTTGATATATTCGTCCAATGCTTCATCAATTTTTGCTTTACATATATTATCCCACATCTGTATATTTGCTTTACGCTCATTCTCGGTTTTCGCCGTACGATCATCAAGTGCGATATCATGAATAGAAATACCATCTTCATTTGTAATTGCTATTTCATCTGGAGCTTGTGTATATAACAGATACTTACAATCACTGCTAAAGCAATCTACACATATTCTTTTTTTTATTAACTCGTTTTTCGTTAACTCGCATTCTAACTCATCGTCTAATGAACAAAACGCTTCCAATAAAATATGCCTACAAAACAATACAATCACCTCCTTAACACCATAATCCACAAAACTTGTTAATACAATTAAATATAGGAATTTTATTCTTATGACTTATTGCATTTTTATCAAATACCATTTTTTAAGTCTTGCAGATTAAGGCTAATATTTGTGTTTTAATATAGAATATTTAATAACTTAAAGAATTTAATGTACCTTTACTTTTCAAAAGTTTTTTTAAGTGTTTTAATTTTTCATCTGATAAACGGACTGTGCGTTTTTTTGGTCTTGCCATAGTACACCCTCATTTCAATAAAATCGCATATATGACAATTATATCATATATGCAGAATTAATTCAAGATTGAATATGCCGGTACACTAGTTTAATCCATTTGGAGTTGATTTAACAATGGTGGTTTTTTATTAGGCGGTTACAGTCAAGACCGCATTTGCGTTCATTTTAGCCTTGACTTCGATATTTTTGTAGATATAATTACAAAGGCGGTTGTTGGTGAGCTATGTCGATTGATAGCATTTACACGGTTGGGTATTCAGACTCGTGGTATTCGTTGCACAAGAAAACTCCCCGTCCTAATGGACAGGGAGAGATAAAATATATTTTGCATATCAATTCTGCATTTTGATCTTTATAGTTTGCTTACTGTTATTTCTGATTTGAGTTGAATACTTTATTTGGGATACATTTTTCATTTTTTCAAGTAGCTCTAACGGTGTATTTATATTTTTTGAAATACTTAACAGATACAAATATTTTCCACTGTTATACTTTTCGACAATCAACTCTACATCCTCAGTAACTTCTAAATTATTTGCAACACACCACTCATTTGATTCTATTTTTGTTTCATTAGATAGTTCTGTGTTTTTTTCTATCAAAGCATACATTTTTTCTTTTTTTTCACGATTTTTCATAGGCACTGATAACATATACTTTATCACATTATCGCTCTTGCAGGCTGAAATTAATTCAAGAAATTTATTAGTAGCATTTTCGTTATTGCAATACCGAGACAATAAGGTAATATATGCCTCATCATAATCATTACAAAGCTGAACTAGTTGACTATCATTAAGTTTTAAATGTGAAATTTTATCAAGTGCAATTTTATTCCTAACAAAATAGTCAAAACTTTTGTCATCCATAGAGTCAGGATCAATTTCAAGTATCACGTCCTCCCAAAATTCATCTCTTTCTTTTTTATTGTCAAAAAAAGAAATTAGGTGATGGAGCAACTGTGTATCATTCAATTTATTATCAATAATGGCTCTTTTTATCTCAGAAAAAATATGTTTATCTTCAGGGTTACTTTCTAATAATGAATTTATGAAATTTACTGTTGTATTCATTTACTCTCCTAAAAATTAATATGGTTGTATTCTTACCCATTTTTGAATTTTTTTAAACACTTTCGCAATTGAGCTCAAATTTCTTTCCACAACTTTTGCTTGCTGTGGAGTTAAATCCGGAAATCCATCTAAAGGGATACCGTTTGGCCCAATTTTAGTCTTATTGTTTCCAGGACCAGAAACATGTAAATGTACTGGTTTTCCATGATCATTCGGATAATATGATTCTGCTGAAGAATCATCAAGAATATCATTGATTGCACTTGCAGTACTGCAATCAGCCAATGTGAAATATCCCGTTGGGTCAGTGTTCATAACAGGGTTTGCATTAGCATAGAGGTACTTATGTAGTGAAACAGGATCGAAGAGAGAGCCCTGATAAGTATCCATAGATATGAAAGTACCTGTTGAAGGGTTCATATATCTTGCACGGAGGTAATAAAGACCTGTTGTGCTGTCGAGCTGTTCGCCGCAATAGAGATAACTGTTTTCTGTATCACCTGTAGATGAGATGAGGTTACCCCAGGCATCGTAAGTATATGTATCTGTAACTGCTCCGGACATATCTGTGAGCACTCTTACAGAGCCATGACCGTCTGTGATATAGATTGAGATTTCAGTTCCTCTCTGCTGAGAGAGAAGTTCAATACCTCTTGTGTACCAGCATTTTGCGTTGCCGTCCTTATCGAGTTCAGCAAGAACCTGTGTAAGACTGCCATTGATATCGTTAAGGTAGTAGGTATAGTCATATTGTGCCACGAGTTCGCACTGTTTGTCAAGAGCTTTTTCACTGATAAGACGATTTACTTGGTCATACTTATACAATACGATAATTTCGGCAGCATAATTTTAAAAAATAAGGAATCCGAATGTGAAATCTGGATTCCTTAAACAAAAAATTCAATTATAAGTAGCTGTTAAGAGTTTTCAAGATTAAGTTTACGTTTAAATTCAATATATTCTGCTGAGTATTTTTTGTACCATATCGAATCAACATAATCATCCAATGTATCGTTTATGTAATTTTTAGCGTCTTTTCGTATCTCTTGAACTGATGATTCAAAAGAAATTTTCAAAAACTGTCTGTATGTTTCCATATCACATAATACTAATACTGATCCCACGTCATAAAAATCATCATCATAATCAGGACTTTTTACTGAAATTTCACTCATCTTAAAGGCTGAGAGGAAATTGTTTTTAAACAGTATTGGATTTTTTTCATGCATTAATATCAAATAGCAAGCTCCCATAAATCGAATAGTAAAATTACTTGAAGAACATAGTGAAATAAGATGTGAATATAACGAAAGATACTCATTTTGATTCAATATAGAAATATTATTTAGTGAACTATCAATTATCTTTTCTGTTTTGACATACTTCACAAGCTCAGCTGTTGTTAAAATACATGAATAATATTCCATGTAAACCTCCTTGATGTATAAGTTATACATTATGGATTATGGAGATAATGTGATTTTTATCAAGAAAAAGGGGCTGTAAAAAACAACCACTTATAATAATATTAGATCGGAAGAGCACACGTCTGAACTCCAGTCACATT
>CALMUA010000224.1 GCA_937872775.1 uncultured Ruminococcus sp. | reverse complement strand
TCTATCTATTGAATTTTCAAGATGCACACGCAGTTTATTAACTGCGAAGTTTGAGTTATAATATTCTATTACGGCATATATTCTTTATTTTTATGCATGGTTCAGTAGTAAACATATTTCAGGTTTCTTAAAATCAGAGAAGTATTCTTTCATCACAGTATTCACATTCAATTATGTCACCTGATTTTATAAAGCTTTTTTTCAGATATCCTTCACGGTTTGTTATACATTTCGGATTTGTGCAGCATATATTCTTCTGATATTCTCCGGAAATAAGTGTTGTAGGATTTTTGTTTTCAATCATGGTCAGAATAAGTGCCATTCGTATAAATACTCCGTATTTTGCCTGTTTAAAGTAAAGTGCACGGCTGTCATCGTCTACATCCATTGATATCTCATCAACTCGTGGAAGCGGATGAAGAATTACAAGATCAGGTTTTGCAGATTTCATTTTTTGTTTGTTAAGAACGTAAATATCCTTCTGCTGTTGATATGCTTCTTCAGATGCAAAGCGCTCACGCTGTATTCGGGTCATATACAGAACGTCCAGCTCAGGCATTGCTTCTTCAAGCGAAAAAATTTCTTTGTATTCGCAGCCGGTTGCACTGAGAATATCCTTTATATATGATGGAAGTTTAAGCTCATTTGATGAAATAAGGACAAATTTGTTGTTTTTATAACAGGATAATGCCTTACAGAGAGAGTGTACAGTTCTTCCGTTCATAAGATCACCGCAAAGACCTATTGTCATACTGTCAAGACGACCTTTTTCCTGTATAAGAGTGAGCATATCTGTAAGAGTCTGTGTAGGGTGCAGATGACCTCCATCGCCTGCATTGATAACAGGACATTCTGCTGATATTGCGGCAGCTTTGGCAGAACCCTCAAGAGGATGACGAATAACCATAATATCTGCGTATCCGCTCACTATTTTTGTAGTATCTTTAAGATTTTCTCCCTTTGCTACCGATGAGGTTGCAGGATTATCGAAGCCTATTATAGTGCCTCCCAGTTTTAGCATAGCGGTCTGAAATGACATCTGTGTTCTGGTTGACGGTTCGTAGAAGAGTGTAGCCATTATTTTATTCTGACATGCACCGTGGTATCGCTGTGGATGAGCGTAAATATCCTGACCAAGTGAAATAAGTTTGTTCCACCATGCAACAGGATAATCATTCAGATCAATTAAATGTTGATATTTGGACGTCATTGTATTTTACTCCTCTGAAAAATTAAAATATTTAAAGGACACTCGTGCCGTTTATTATCATTTCAAATTTTAATTTAAAAAACTGGGATGCTTTTTTGCATAAAAGCATTCTCTGAAGAAATATTTCAAAATACTCCATAACTGATGATATGTTTGTGTTTATTTTAAGTTCAAGAATCAGGGATGTTTTATTTTCATTAAATCTCAGGGCTGATTCCTCAACTGCATAATTTACGCGGTCATGGATATCAAATGTAATAAGATCATTATTCCTTACTCTGGAGCGGCGGACATCTGTTTTATCTGCTATTATTAGTGCAGCAGATATAGCGTCTATTGGTACAGCTGTTGATTCATCATGATTTCCTATTGCAGATACTATTGAGCATATTTCTTCAGCAGGCATGCTGAGATTGTCAAGCAGTCGGAAAGCCATTACAGCACCGCTCTGTGCGTGGTCAATACGGTTTATTACATTTCCTATATCATGCATTATTCCTGCTATTTTTACAAGTTCAATCTGCCTTTCAGGAAAGTCAAGCTCTGTAAGAATCATGCTTGCAGTCTGTGCAACTCTTTCAACGTGTGCGAATGAATGTTCAGTATATCCGATAGCTTCGAGTGCTTTGTCAGCACGTCGTATATATGTCATGATGTCAGGATTTTGTTTAATATATTTATAGGTTACAATACTGGACATCCATTACACCTCTTTTGAACCGTTGAAGTAAACATCATACCATATAAGAAAAGTGAATATCGTCCATATTTTTCGGCTGTTATCACGTAAACGGTTTTTATGGTCATCAAGAAGCTTTATCAAAAGATCAGTGTTAAAAAATTTATTTGAAGCATCAGATGTGAATTTATCTCTGACTATTGAATAATATTTTTCTTCTCTTAACCATACTCTTATAGGAACAGGGAAACCAAGCTTTTTCTTTGCGGCAGTTTTGGCAGTCTGCGGAGGTGTATCCTTTTTAGCGGCTTTTCTCATTGCATACTTTGTTACATACTTTGTTTTGTCATCTGTAACTTCATTTCTTGTCACGCGATATTTTACAGGAATTTTTTCTGCAAGACTCATTACTTCCTTATCAAGGAAAGGAACACGGAGTTCAAGAGAATTTGCCATACTCATTTTGTCAGCTTTAAGAAGAATATCACCAGCCATCCACATGTGGAGATCAAGATACTGCATTTTTGTAACATCATCCGCATCTTTGACCTTTTCGTAAAACGGAGCTGTTATTTTTGTAGGGTCAGGAGCATTTGTCTTTATCTTAAGGAGTGATTTTCTTTCTGAAGGAGTAAACATGTAGGCGTTTCCTATAAATCTTTCCTCAAGTGTTTTACCTTTTCTTACAAAGAAATTAAGTCCTCGTCTTGCAGGCATCTTTTCGCATATTTTTCCTATTCTTTTTCTTACAGCCATAGGAACTTTATCGTAAAATGTACTGTTGGGTTCACTGTAGACATTGTATCCGCCGAATATTTCATCTGCACCCTCACCGGAGAGAACAACCTTGAGTTTCTTGGAAGCTATATTGCATACAAAATAAAGTGCAATAGCTGAAGGATCCGCAAGTGGTTCATCCATGTGGTATTGTATTTTTGAAAGATTACCCCAGTATTCTTCAGGGGTTATGACCTTACTGTTGTTTTCTTTGTTTATTGCTTTTGAAAATTCCTTTGCCCAGCCTATTTCATTATATTTTTCGTCTGTTCCGAAACCTACAGTAAATGTTTTGTCAACATTTGCAATAGCAGCAACATAGCTTGAATCAACACCGCTTGAGAGAAAACTTCCGACTTCTACATCGCTGACCTTATGTGCTTCAACGGAATCATGCATGATATCAGAAATTTTATTTACCCAGTCATTAAGTTGAGGTTTGTCGTCAGCATCAAATTTTACTTCCCAGAAGCGTTCACATTTGAAGCCACTGGCATTTTTAATAAAGTAATGTGCAGGAGGAAGCTTGGAAACATTTTTGAAAAATGTTTCCGAGGTAGGGGAATACTGAAATGTCATGTAGTTTTCAAGAGCTGTCTCATTAAGTTCCTTTACAAATTCCGGATGTACAAGGAAGCTTTTTATTTCTGAACCGAACATGAATGTATTGCCCATGTTTGCATAATAAAGAGGTTTTATTCCGAAAAAGTCTCTTGCTCCGAACAGTTCTTTTTTGTTTTTATCCCATATAACAAATGAAAACATTCCTCGCATCATATTCAGAAGCTTTGTACCGTATTCTTCATAGCCCTGAAGAAGAACTTCTGTATCAGAGTTGGTTTTGAAAACACGACCTGCTTTGATAAGCTGTTCTCTTATAGATTTATAGTTGTATATTTCACCGTTAAATACAAGAACCTTTGAACCATCCTCACTGAAAAAAGGCTGTGCACCAAGATTTATATCTATAATACTCAATCTTCTGTGTCCGAGAGCAATGTCACCGTCAACATACTGACCTTCGGCATCAGGCCCGCGGTGCTTTATTTTATCCATCATTTTTTTAATTATAATATTTGCGTTGTCAATCGAATTAGTAAACCCTACATATCCGCACATATCTGAACCTCCAATGTTCATATCAGATTTAATAAGCAAGATCGGCAAAACCGTCCTGCATACACAACTATTAATTATACTATAAACAACTGATTTATGCAATTAAAATAGAAGTATAGATCGGAAGAGCGTCGTGTAGGGAAAGAGTGTTC
>CALMUA010000223.1 GCA_937872775.1 uncultured Ruminococcus sp. | reverse complement strand
TCTATTGAATTTTCAAGATGCACACGCAGTTTATTAACTGCGAAGTTTGAGTTATTTATTATAAATTAAAAACCTTAAAATAATATTAAAAGAAACATGATTTGTCTGTGTTTTAGTTTATTAAAGCAGGCTGCTCTGCTTTATCTGAAAAAATATTATTCAATTTTCTTGCAAACTGCTATGAAATATAGTATAATTTACTTTAAGAATGTTATTTTAAATGACAGAAAAATATATTATTATATAAAGTGAGGTTTTAGTATTGGATTTACAGATGGCTTCATATCTTGCTAAGCTCAGTAAACTTAGCTTTACAGATAAAGAACTGACAAAAGTTGCTGATGATATGACCAGCATTATTAAAATTATGGATACTATAAAGGAAATAGATATAAAATATGATGCTGTTTCAGATAATAAAAATGTATATATTAACGACCTTCGTGAGGATATTTCCGCAGAAAGTATGCCGACAGAAAAGATTCTGCAGAACGCAGTAAACAGCGGTAACTGCTTTGTCGTTCCAAAAGTTGTAGAGTAGAGGTGCAAAAATGGATATTACTAAATATAAAATACGTGAGCTCAGAAAAATGCTTGATAGCAAGACTATTTCAGCTGCTGAACTTACTGACGAATATTTAAACCGAATTGAAAAATACGACAGTACTATTAATTCATATATTACAATCACAAAAGAAAAGGCTCATGAGTCTGCAGAAAAAGCCCAGAAAATCATTGATGCTGGAAATGCCCCTGCTTTATGCGGTATTCCTCTTTCAATAAAAGACAACATATGTACAGAAGGTGTAAAGACCACTTGTTCTTCAAAAATACTTGAAAACTTTATTCCTCCTTACAATGCCACCGTTATGGAGAAGTTAAACAGTCAGAATATTGTCATGCTTGGAAAGACAAGCCTTGATGAGTTTGCTATGGGCGGATCGACACAGACTTCTGCATTTGCTAAAACCAAAAATCCTTTTAACACAAAAAGAATTCCGGGCGGATCATCAGGAGGATCTGCTGCATGTGTATCTGCATCACTGAGTGCCGCTTCACTTGGCTCTGATACAGGAGGTTCAATAAGACAGCCTGCTGCATTCTGCGGTGTTACAGGGCTTAAGCCAACATACGGCAGAGTTTCGCGTTACGGACTTGTAGCATTTGCATCTTCACTTGACCAGATAGGACCTATTGCCAAGGATGCACATGACTGTGGAATTATTCTTAATGCTATTGCCGGATATGACGGACATGACGGAACATCATCAAAAATCAGTACTATAGATTACACTTCAAAAATCGGACAGAGCATAAATAAAATGAAAATTGCAATTCCAAAAGAATTTTATGCAGACGGTATTGATGAAGTAGTAAGAAATGCTGTTTATAAAGCAATTGGCACCTACAAATCAATGGGTGCAGAGATAATAGAATGCAGCATGCCGAGTCTCAAATATGCCATTGCAGCATATTATCTTATTTCATCAGCAGAAGCATCTTCAAATCTTTCACGTTTTGACGGAATCAAATACGGTCACCGCTCAGATAAAGACGAAGATTTCAATGATCTTATATCAAATTCCAGAAGTGAAGGCTTCGGTGAAGAAGTTAAGAGAAGAATTCTTCTCGGAAACTACGCACTTTCAAGCGGATATTATGATGCATACTACGGAAAAGCGCTTGCATTAAAGCAGAAAATTTCCGCAGAATATGCTGACATTTTTGAAAAGTGCGATGTAATTCTCACTCCTACAACACCATCTGTTGCATTCGGAATTAATGAAAATATTTCAGACCCTGTAAAAATGTATCAGGCTGATATCTGTACAGTTACGGTAAACATTGCTTCCCTCCCTGCAATTTCAACAACATGCGGATATGATAATAACGGTATGCCTATCGGTATGTCGATCATTGGAAAGAAATTTGACGAGGCAACCATAATTCAGACCGCAGACGCTTTTGAAAAACAGTTTGACGCTGTTGCTCCTAAGCTGTAATATAAGGAGGTATTTTTAAAATGTCATCATTTATTCCTGTTATAGGACTTGAAATACATGCAGAGCTTCTGACAAATTCAAAAGTTTTCTGCACATGCTCCGCAGAATTCGGCGGAGACCCTAACACAAGATGCTGCCCAGTGTGTACAGGTATGCCGGGAACACTCCCTGTTATTAACCAGAAAGCAGTTGAATATGCTGTCAAGGCAGGTTTTGCATTAGGATGCAACATAAATAAATTTTCTGTATTTGACAGAAAAAATTATTTCTACCCTGACCTTCCTAAAGCATATCAGATATCACAGCTTCAGAGACCTCTCTGTATTGACGGAATAGTACCTATAGAAGTAAACGGAAATGTCAAAAACATCCGTATCAACAGAATTCATCTTGAAGAAGATGCCGGAAAGCTTGTTCATGATGATTTCAATGCTGTTTCTCTTGCTGATTATAACAGATGCGGTGTCCCTCTTATCGAAATAGTAACAGAACCGGATATAGGTTCTGCTGAAGAAGCAAAAGCATTTGTCGAAAAAGTAAGCCTTCTTTTGCAGTATGCAGGCGTATGTGACTGTAAAATGGAACAGGGTTCTTTAAGATGCGACGTAAATATTTCAATTATGCGTCCGGAGGACAAACAACTCGGTACAAGAAGCGAAATGAAAAACTTAAACTCATTAAAGTCAATCGTAAAATCTATCGAATATGAAATAAAACGTCAGTCACTTCTTCTTGAATCCGGCAAAAAGGTAATTCAGGAAACAAGACGTTTCAACGAAAACCGCGGAGACACGAAGGCAATGAGAAGCAAGGAAGATGCCCATGATTACAGATATTTTCCTGAGCCTGACATTCTCCAGGTAAACTTTACTAATGAAATGCTTGACGAAATCAAGGCAAAGCTTCCTGTACTTCCTCACAAACGTCTTGAAAAATATATTAATGAATATAAACTTTCAGAAACAGATGCAAAAATCATAGTTAATCAGAAACTTGTTTCAGATTTCTTTGACAATGCTCTCACCGTTTATAATAATCCTAAAAGTATATCAAATTTTATTATTGTAGAACTTCTCCGTCGTGTAAATCTCGGAGAAATAGATATGGCAAATCTCCCGTTCAATGCAGCTGCCATTGCAGAACTTGTTAAAATGTCAGATGCTGAACAAATTTCAAAAACTGATGCAAAGTCAATTCTGCGTATGATGATAGAAACTGGAAAATCTCCTGAAGTTCTTGCTGAAGAAAATGGCCTTCTTATTACAAACGACAATGCAAAGGCTGAAGAGATCATTGATGAGATTCTTGCTAAAAACTCTGAAGCAGCAGAACAGTACAGAAACGGTGAAATGAAAGTTTTTGGCTTTATTATGGGACAGTGTACAAAAGCATTAAAGGGTATCTGTACACCAAAGGTAATAAAAGAAGTTCTTGATTCAAGACTCAAATCCGGACAGGCAACTGATTCTTCCTTAGCAGCAGATAAAGCAGATACTCAGGAAGAAAACACTGTTAAGACAGAAAAGGCTTCTCATATCAATGAAAATGTATATGTTCCTCATAAAAAGAATAATATTACTCAGATTTCACCTGATGAGCCTATTCACGAATTTGAAATTTCTGATGCAAAGAACAATATCGGAAATGACATTACAGTTGTCGGATGTGTTCATAGAATCAGAAGCATGGGTGGTCTTTCATTTGTTATCATCAGAACAGGAAGATACCTGATTCAGACTGTCTACACCGATTCATGCTCAGACAATATTGAAGGACTCAAAGAAGGCTGCTTTGTAAAAATATCAGGTACAGTAACTGAAAGTGAAAAAGGATTTAACGGAATTGAAATTTCTCTTAAGAGTATCAAGCTTATCCATAATCCTAAAACAGAGTATCCTCTTCATGTTCCTCATAAAAAACTAGGATGTTCACTTGATATAAATCTTGATAACCGTTCAGTATCACTCAGAAACGCATATGAACGTGCAATATTCAAGATACAGGAGGGTGTATGCAATGGTTTCAGGGAATTTATGATCAAAAATAACTTCACTGAAATTCATTCACCAAAAATAGTTGCCCAGGGTGCTGAAGGCGGTGCAAACATTTTCAGACTTGACTATTTTGGTAAGCCGGCTTTCCTGAACCAATCACCTCAGTTCTATAAACAGACAGCAGTTGCATTCTTTGACAGAGTATTTGAAATAGCTCCTGTTTACCGTGCTGAAAAACATGCAACATCAAGACATATCAATGAATACATTGGCCTGGACTTTGAGATGGGGTATATAGACAGCATGTATGATGTTATGAAAATGGAAACAGCAATGCTTAAGTCTGTAATGGAGTATGTAGGGGAAAATTACAGTAACGAAATTGAAATACTTGACGCTGATATTCCTGTTATAAAAGAAATACCTGCCGTTACACTTCTTGAAGTAAAAGATATACTCGGAAACAAGGGTTCTAAAAACAAGCTTGATCTTGAACCTGAAGATGAAGTTGCTATATGTGAATATGCAAAGGAAACATTTGATTCAGATTTTATTTTTGTTACTCACTTCCCTTCATCAAAACCACCTTTCTATGCTATGGATTCAAAAGAAGATCCACGTCTTGCATATAAATTTGACCTTCTGTTCAGAGGACTTGAAATTACAAGTGGTGGTCAGCGTATTCATGACTATGACGAACAGGTTGCAAAAATAATCCGTCAGGGACTTGACCCGAAGGATTTTGAATCATATCTTGAAGCACACAAATATGGTCTGCCTCCTCATGGCGGTCTTGGTATAGGTCTTGAAAGACTTGTAATGAAAATGCTTGGCCTCACAAATGTACGTCAGTGCAGCATGTTCCCAAGAGATATAAACAGACTCCTTCCATAATAAAAAACAGGCTTTCGGAAAGTACATTCTTTCTGAAAGCCTTATCTTTTGGTCCATAAGATGCAGCCCATTAATCATTTTTTCAACCTATGATATGATGATCAATACAAAAAGCTGAATTAAAAATAACTTAAAGTAAAATCTATGTAAAATCTTAATTTTAATTTTAAATTGACTTTTATACTGCATTGTGATAAAATTAATTATAATAACTAAAATTCAGAAAGGAAATGTCTATGCCTATTACAAAATTACTAGAGGATAATGTTCAGAAATACGGTAATGAGATTTCATTAGTTGAAATAAATCCGGAGGTTCAGGAAATCAGACGTGTTACATGGAAAGAATATGAACTGATAGAATCCGGTTCCGCTGAAAATTATCGTCGTGAAATAACATGGAGCGTTTTTAACGAAAAAGCTAACAGATGTGCAAATCTCCTTATCAGCCGAGGAATAAAAAAAGGTGATAAGGTCGGTATTCTTCTTATGAACGGATTGGAATGGCTTCCTGTATATTTCGGAATATTAAAAACAGGTGCACTTGCTGTACCGCTCAACTACAGATACACATCATCAGAGATAAAGTATTGTCTTGAACTTGCCGATATCAATGCAATTATCTTCGGGTCGGAATTTATCGGACGTATGGAAGAAATATGTGATAAAATTCCTGCAGTAAAACTTTTATTCTACGTGGGCGACAACTGCCCTACTTTCGCAGAAAATTATCTGCATCTTGCAACAAATCATTCAAGCTCAGCACCTGACATTGAACTTAATGACGATGACGATGCAGCAATATATTTTTCATCAGGAACAACAGGATTTCCAAAAGCAATTCTTCACAATCATGCAAGTCTTATGCATTCATGCAAGGTTGAACAGCATCATCACAGACAGACTCATGATGACGTTTTCCTCTGTATTCCTCCTCTGTATCATACAGGAGCTAAAATGCACTGGTTCGGAAGCCTTATTTCCGGAGGAAAGGCTGTTTTACTAAAAGGAATCAAACCTGAAAATATTTTAGAAACAGTTTCTGAAGAAGGTTGTTCAATAGTATGGCTGCTCGTTCCATGGGCACAGGATATTCTTGACGCAATAGACAGAGGAGACGTAAATATTAATGACTATGATCTTTTAAAATGGCGTCTTATGCATATAGGTGCACAGCCTGTACCGCCAAGTCTTATCAAACGCTGGAAAGCAGTTTTTCCGGATCATCTCTATGACACAAACTACGGACTCAGCGAATCTATCGGACCTGGTTGTGTTCATCTCGGAGTTGAAAATATACATAAAGTTGGCGCTATAGGAGTTGCCGGCTATGGATGGGAAGTTAAAATAGTAGATGAAAATAGAAACACTGTCAAAAAAGGTGAAGTCGGTGAGCTTGCAGTAAAAGGCCCTGGCGTAATGAAATGCTACTATAAAGATGAAAAGGCAACACAAGAAGTTCTTCGTGACGGCTGGCTGTTTACAGGAGATATGGCTCAGGAAGACAGCGATGGCTTTATATATCTTGTTGACCGTAAAAAAGATGTTATTATAAGCGGCGGTGAAAATCTTTACCCTGTTCAGATAGAAGATTTCCTTCGTTCAAATTCATCAATCAAGGATGTTGCTGTTATCGGACTGCCTGATCAAAGGCTGGGTGAAGTTACAGCTGCAATAATTGAACTTAAACCAGGAGTCTCATGTACAGAAGAAGACATAAATAATTTCTGCAAAGATCTTCCGAGATACAAGCGTCCTCACAAAATAATATTTGCCGACGTTCCGAGAAATCCTACCGGAAAAATTGAAAAACCAAAGCTCAGAAAAATTTACTGTGGCGAAAGCTTAGTAGCATCGCAGCTTAAAAACTGATACATATAACAAATACCGTCTGAATTGATCAGGCGGTATTTTATTTGCAACTTTATCTGTCCCGAATGTGCAGGACCATGGAAAATCCCTGCATGACTCCCCAGAGTAGGTTCTCCCCCTTAACTACATTATTTTGATCATATCAGAAATCTTATCTATAACATAATCATATTTTTCTACATCTCCGAATCCATACCTTGCATATACAAATGGTATTCCTGCAACCGTTGCTGAATCAGCATCTCCCTGTGTATCTCCTACATACACTGAGCTTATAATATTATTTCTTTCTATAATAAGCTTATTATTCTCTCCCTTTGATAATCCTGTAGCCCCGAAGCATTCAATATCATCAAAATATTTTCCAAGTCCGTGTGCTTGAAAAAAACTTTCTATATACCCTGTCTGACAGTTACTCACAATAAAAAGTCTGTATTTATATGAAAGATATTCCAGTGTTTCTTCGAGATCAGGATAAAGCATCCCACCATGTTCTGCAAGGTACTCATTTTCAAGTCTGCAGCACTCGTCCATAAGTTTTTCCTGCATATCAGAATCAAGCTCTGGAAAAAGCCTGCGTCCTATTTCATCAAGCGGCAGACCCATACATCCGTACAGAACATCAACAGTGACTGTACACTTTACCTGAGGATAATTTTCAATAACCTTTCTCCATGTACCGCATATTCCTTCTGCTGAATCCCACAATGTTCCGTCAAGATCAAATATTATTCCGTTATTATCCATAAAAATTATCCCTTCATATGTTCTTTTTGTGCTCATAAAATTATTATACCATAAGTGTATTCATTTGAAAATACATTTACATTAATTAAACTAATGATTTAAAAATTGTTAATTTGTATAATAAATATTTACGATTTTGTGATTTCACATAAAAACTGTGATATTCCGACTTTAAAATTGCACATTGGAAATTTAGAAAATTTATAAAATCACTTTTAAAATAACTTCGAATATGATATAATAACAAATGTAATGTTTTAATTTATGACTTATCAGAGGAGTATATAATTATGAATGAAATGCAATTGTACACCTTATGGACACAAAAAGCACTTGAGGATACCGATCTTCAGGCTGAGTTGTCTTCTATAAAAGATGATTCTGAAGCAATCAAGGACAGATTTTACAGAGACCTTGAGTTTGGAACCGGAGGTCTCAGAGGCGTAATCGGAGCCGGAACATACAGACTTAATATATATACTATACGCAAAGCAACCCAGGGACTTTCTGACTACGTAAACGGATCATACAAAAACGGAAGCGTTGCTATTGCCTATGACAGCAGAATAAAATCAGATATTTTTGCAAAAGCTGCTGCTGAAGTACTTGCTGCAAATGGAATCAAGGTTTATATTTACAGTGAGCTTATGCCTACCCCTATGCTTTCTTTTGCAGTACGTGCTCTGAAATGCAGTGCAGGTATTGTAGTAACAGCTAGTCATAATCCTGCAAAATATAATGGATATAAAGTATATGGACAGGATGGATGCCAGATTACTCTTGATGTTGCTGAACAGGTTATCAAAAAAATAAGCAGTGTTGACATGTTTGATGGTCCTAAATTCATTTCTTTTGATGAAGGTCTTAAAAAAGGCAGTATTGAATACATCAAGCATGATGTAATTGAAGAATACTATAAAAATGTTCTTTCTCAGGGAATTCATACAGACCTTGTTGCTCAAAGTGGTCTTAAAGTAGTTTATACTCCGCTTAACGGAACAGGTAACAAGCCTGTAAGAGCAATTCTTAACAGAATAGGAATTGAAAATATAACAGTTGTTCCGGAGCAGGAAAATCCGGACGGAAACTTTACAACATGCCCTTATCCTAATCCTGAAATAACAGAAGCTCTTCAACTCGGACTTAAACTTTCAAAGGAAGTAAAACCAGATCTTCTTCTCGCAACAGACCCTGACGCTGACAGAGTAGGAATAGCAGTTCCTTATGGTGATGATTATGTTCTGTTCAGCGGAAATGAAGTTGGTGCAATGCTTCTTGAGTATATATGCCAGGAAAGAATAAAGCTTGGAACAATGCCTGAGAAACCTGTTGCAATAAAAACAATTGTAACTACAAAGATTGCAGACGCTATCGCCAAGAATTACAATGTTGAGCTTATTGATGTTCTGACAGGATTTAAATTTATCGGAGAACAGATAGGTTTTCTTGAATCAAAGGGTGAAGAAAACAGCTACATTTTCGGCTTCGAAGAAAGCTATGGATATCTTGCAGGTACATATGTAAGAGACAAAGATGCTGTCGTAGCTTCAATGCTTATATGTGAAATGGCTGCTTATTACCGAACATGCGGCATATCATTAATTCAGGCAAGAGAAAAGATGTACCAGAAATATGGCGTTTACAAACATTATCTCAAGAGCTTCACATGTGAAGGTATAACCGGAATGGAGAGAATGCAGGAAATTATGGCTTCTTTGCGTTCAGATACTCCTGATTCAATAGGTGGTCTGAAAGTTTTGGAATTCTCTGACTACATTGCGAGTATAACTCAGGATATTCAGACATGTCAGAAGAAAACTATTGACCTTCCGAAATCAGATGTTCTTGCATTCGGACTTGAGGATAATGCCTCTGTTATAATAAGACCATCAGGTACTGAACCAAAAATCAAAGTATATTATACAACTACAGGAAAAACAAGTGATGATGCAAATGCTGCATATGAAAAAATTGATGCTGAATTCCGTAAAATTCTTGGATTTTAATAATAAAAATTCAAAATAAGTATTGCATTTTTATTCTTTTTATGATATAATTAATTTTACAAGTGAATTATCGATAGTACTACTGTCTAAAGAAACTGATGGGCTACTATGTAATCATAATAGTTTTTTGAAAGAGGTGACTTACTCGTGAAAAAGGATCTACATCCAAGTTTTGAAAAGACAACCATTACATGTGCATGTGGTAACGTTATTGAAACACGTTCAACAAAGAAGGATATTAAAGTTGAAATCTGCTCAAAATGCCACCCATTCTTTACAGGCAAGCAGAAACTTATTGATACTGGCGGTCGTGTCGACAGATTTAATAAGCGTTTCAATAAGAACAACTAGTTTCAAGCAAACTGAGGGTGACTATTAAAAAGGTCGCCCTTTTTAATTTATATAACAGAAGGGTTCAATATAAATATGGGTTACAAAACTATAAAAAAATGCACCAATATAACCTTTACTGAACGTCATTCTGAATTTATAGCATATCTATGTCCTGTACAGACCAATGAAGAGGCTGTAAACTTTATAAATGAAATAAGAGCCATGCACAGAAAATCAACACATAATGTATATGCATACATATTAAGAGACAGCAACATCACGCGATATTCGGACGATGGTGAACCACAGGGAACTGCCGGTGTTCCTGTTCTTGATATATTGAAAAAAAATGCACTTACTGATGTTTGCTGCGTAGTAACAAGGTATTTCGGAGGAATACTTCTGGGTGGAGGTGGCCTTGTCCGTGCATATTCAACATCAGCAAAGCTCGCTGTTGAGAGTTCCGATATATTAAATATGTGTGAGTGCTACGCAACGGAAATAAACATGGATTATAATTTATACAGCAAAATATCTTATATTTTTCCACAGTATGAGATAAAAGAAGTTTCTTCAAAATTTGGGGAAAATGTTCATCTTGAGATACTGGTAAAGGAACAATTTTTTAATTCACTTAAAGAAAAGCTTATTGATATTTCTAATGGGAAAATAGATATTAAAAAAATTAAAAAATTATTTGAACATTTCCAAAAATAAAAAAGGATTTATAATTATATCTGAGATCGGAAGAGCACACGTCT
>CALMUA010000222.1 GCA_937872775.1 uncultured Ruminococcus sp. | reverse complement strand
ACGGTGAACTTTTTATACTGAAATATGTACGATTTCAATAATGATGTGAACTTATAGGAATGTATTGCGGATACTTTGTGAACTTTATCCTGATACAATGATTATGCTGATGAAAGAAGGCATAGATAACTGAATACAAGAAAGAGACGAAAGCCTCAGTAGTTAAGAAAAAACTACTGGGGCTTTTTTTCGTGCCTGAATTTCTCAGCCAATAACTGCGGGCGTATCCCGGCAGGATAAAGGCGGAGCAGGCATGATCCTAAACAGAGGTCCGCCTTCTGGATTTGAAACGAGCAACAAGATTTCAAATTCAGGAGGAACGGATATGTATATTGAACACCCATATTTTTATGAAGGAAAGTATTACGCAAATATTGATGGAGAAATGATCGAGATTACAAAAGAAGTTGCGTATGCGATGAATAATTTTTACAGAAGCAGCAAGGCAAAAAAAGTTGAGATTAAGAATGAACTGGGTGAGGTTGTGGATAAGATGCTGAGAGAAGTACCTTACAGCGGTCAGTCCATTGATGGAGAAGGCTTCATGATTGAGGATTTTCCAGATCTGAACTGTGATGTGGAGCACTGTGTACTGACAAAAATGGAACAGCAGGATATTCACAAAGTGATCAATCAGCTGAACTCAGAGGAACGCATGATTATTTATGGCATTTTCTTTGAAAACAAGACACAGACACAGATGGCGGAGATTATGGGGATTTCCAGACAGATGCTGTCATACAAGCTGAAATCCACTCTTAATAAGATGCGTGAAATGTATATGAATAAATTTTTTTAAAAAATTTTTCAAAATCTTTTGCATCTGCCAAAGTCATTTGACTTTAGTAATTAGAGGAAGTTAAAGGACTTCCTAAAATGAACCATGATAACTGAATATCCAATAATAACTGACGTGACATTTCATGCAAAGAGCACGAGGAAGATGCCGCTATAGGATTATAAGACAAAACAAAGATTTTTAGTTCAGTCCGTAATGCTGCGAAAAAGCACTGACCGAAGCCAGCTGGCAGGCTGGTGATGCGATGATATGTATGAGATGCGATACACTTGCAGATCCTGAGAAGTCTGTAACTGGTAAACCTATGAACTGCTGGAGCCTGGAAACGAGAGTTTCCGGGTTGTGGTCCGGAGTATGCATCTGGGCAGGTTATTATTCCCTTCCTGCATATGCGGGAGTAACGATTCGGGGTATCGAGGATAAATAGAATCGAGCGAGCACTGTTTAATAATCAAATTGGCTATAGAGGTTATGCGGCAGAGCTTTCCTTATGGGAAAGAAACTCTGCCGTATTCCTGTGGAGCCAATATAGCGCTATGGATGCTTTACAAATAATAAAAAAAGATTGGAGAGATGACAAGTGACGATTCGAAGAGGAGATATCTTATGGGCGGATCTCGGTATGTTCCCGACAACTTCGGTTCAGGGTGGAGTAAGACCGGTGATCGTAGTAAGTAACAACAAAGCTAATACATACAGTTCAGTCATTACAGTAGTTCCGCTGACGTCAAGAATATATAAGAAGCGGTATTTGCCAACACATGTATTTATCAGCAAATATGATATGACGGGAATCCGAAAAGGAAGCCTGGCACTGGCTGAACAGGTTATGAGCATTTCTACGAAATGTATTATTGAGAAATGCGGAAGAGTAAATAAGTGGAGCCTGGATCGGGTACTGAAAGCAGTACGGATTCAGATGGGAATGGAAGGAGAAGGGCATGACTGCAGAAGAATATAGAAACTATCTGGAAACGGATTTTGATGATGTAGATCTGAAGGAATTGAAGGACATCCGAAAAATAAGGATTGACCGGAATCAGACGAAAGAAAAAAGAATAGCTCAATATCTTAGACAGGTGGGAAATCCCTATCTTGTCTGTATAGGAAATGTAAAAGTGAAAATACGGTTTGCAAACAATGGAGTATCTTTTGAAGATGCATTTGAGGAACTTTTGCTTTCTGTATAAAAAGTGATGGTAAAATCTGAAGAGTTATGTTAATATGGAGACGAGGAACTCAGGACTCCTCATTCATATCAGGACAAAATCGACTCACCCTCTGGGTTTTACCAATGTTGATGGAAAGGTAAAACTAAGGAGGATGAAGATGAATCAAATTAACAATTCAAAGAAAATCTATCATGCAGCCATTTATGTTCGTTTATCGAAAGAAGATGGCGATGTTGCTACTGCTGGAAAGCGTGAAAGCAACAGTATCTCAAATCAGAAAGATCTGATAAAAAATTTCCTAAAAGATAAAAAGGATATAGTTGTTGTATCAGAACGGGTGGATGACGGTTACAGCGGTTCTAATTTTGAACGTCCTGCATTTCAGATGATGCTGGAAGATATCAAAAAAGGAATTGTGGATTGTGTCGTTGTAAAAGATCTTTCCCGTTTTGGACGTGAGTATATTGATGCCGGAAAATATATCGAAAGATTATTTCCGGCACTTGGCGTGCGGTTTATTG
>CALMUA010000221.1 GCA_937872775.1 uncultured Ruminococcus sp. | reverse complement strand
TCTACATCTAACTGATCAGCAATAATTCCTTTAAGCTTTTCGAAAACCATTAATAGTTCCTCCATATAAATAATTTTATATTATAATGGTGTTTTTTCACCAGAATAAATAATTGTTGAAATTCAGTCAGTTTATTCCTCTTTTTGAGATTCTTCAAACTCACCGATTTTTCTAAACTTAGTATATCGTTCATTAAGTAAAACGTCAATACTTTTCTTGCATTTTTCTGCTGTAGAATCCAACAAATATTCTTTTATATTTTCAGCAGTTTTGCACAAATCATTGTGTGCACCGCCTATCGGCTCATTTATTATATGCTCAGCAATGCCAAGTTTTATCATATCCTCAGCCGTTATTTTCATCATATTGCAGGCATCTTTTTCCCTTGAAGCATCTTTCCATAGAATACTTGCAAATCCTCTTGGAGAAATAACTGAATAAAGAGCATTGGACATCATTGCAAGCTCATCACATACTCCAAGTGCCAGTGCTCCTCCGCTTCCGCCTTCACCCAGCACAATTGATATAATAGGTGTCCTGAGTTTCATGAACTCACATATGTTTTTGGCTATTGCCTCTCCCTGTCCTCTTTCCTCGGCCTCTATACCGCAAAATGCGCCAGGAGTATCTATAAAGCATATAACAGGCCTGTGAAATTTCTCTGCCTGTTTGGCAAGCCTGAGTGCCTTTCTGTAGCCCTCCGGATGAGGCATTGCAAAATTTGCTCTTTTATTTTCCTCTATATTGCGTCCTTTTACATGAGAAATGATTGTAACTGACATACTATCCAGCATTGCAATACCGCCTAATATAGCTGCATCATCACCATAATACCTGTCACCATGCATCTCATAGAATTCATCGAATATCATAGGAATATAATCATTAACTGTAGGACGTGTCTTATTTCTGATAAGTTCAAGACGCTGCCACGGCGTCAATATATTTACGTAGCTATCCATGTATGATCTCTGCCTCCGTGTTATATTTCTTCAGGCTGATAATTGTTCATCATCATGAGATGTGAAAGCACACTTCTCATTTTTTTTCTCTCAACTATCATATCAACAAATCCTTTTTGCATAAGAAATTCAGCAAGCTGAAAATCATCTGGCAGACGCTGCTTTATTGTACCCTCTATTACTCGCCTTCCTGCAAATCCCACAAGGACCTTAGGTTCAGCAATTATTATATCTCCCAGTGACGCAAATGATGCCGTAACTCCACCTGTCGTAGGGTCAGTAAGTACTGTAATGTAAAGCTGTCCTGCATCGTCATGCCTTGCAATCGCACCCGATGTTTTTGCCATCTGCATGAGAGATACTGTTCCCTCCTGCATCCTTGCACCGCCTGAAGCCGTAAAAGCTATAAACGGAAGCTTTTTCTCTGTTGCTCTCTCTATAGCACGTGTTATTTTTTCTCCTACCACGCTTCCCATAGAAGCCATCATATATGAAGTATCCATTACAGCTATTACTGCTCTTATTCGTCTTATACAAGCCTCCCCGGTTATTACAGCATCTTTAAGGCCCGTCTTATCTCTGAGATCACTTTGTTTTTTTTCATATCCGGGAAAATCAATAGGATTTTTGCTTACCATGTCAGCATCATATTCTATAAAGCTGTCCTTATCAACTGTAAGACGTATTCTTTCATAAGCTGAAAGTCTTCCGTGATAGTCGCATGATGCGCATACTCTGTTATTTCGTGTATAATCATCCTCAAACATTGTATTACGGCACCTTGGGCATTTAAACATAAGGTTTTCCGGTATTGTTGAATCCGACACAGAAATAACATCAGATTCCTTTCCGTTAAATCTTGTTTTTACTACTTTAAACAAATCCTCAAGCATTATTTAATCACCTCTTATATGTCCGGTTATTTATGTGACTCAAGAAATTTTTCAATAAAACCGACATCATAGCTTCCTTCTTCAAAAAACCTGTTCTTTATAAGTTCAAGCTGGAAATCAATATTTGTGTCTATACCTCCGACAATAAACTCTGACAAAGCCCATCTCATTTTCATAATAGCTTCCCGTCTTGTATTTCCATAGACGATAAGCTTTGATATCATTGAGTCATAGTATGGTGTTATTGTATATCCCTGATAAGCGGCACTATCAACTCTTATTCCAGGACCGCCAGGAGTATATAATGCACTTATTGTACCTGGACACGGTCTGAAGTTTTTCTCAGGACATTCTGCATTTATGCGGCACTCTATAGCATGACCATGAATCTTTATATCATTCTGAGTAAATTCAAGTTTCTCACCATTTGCAATTTTTATCTGTGTTTTTACAAGATCAACGCCTGTTACAAATTCAGTTATAGGATGTTCAACCTGAATTCTTGTATTCATCTCCATAAAATAAAAGTCATTATTTTTATCAACAAGAAATTCAATAGTTCCGACATTATAATACTTGCTTACTTCTGCTGCTTTTACTGCTGCAGCGCCCATTTTTGCCCTGAGTTCCTCAGTCATTACAGGACTAGGACTTTCCTCAAGAACTTTCTGGTGTCTTCTCTGGAGACTGCAGTCACGTTCTCCAAGATAAACGATATTTCCGTATTTGTCAGCTACTATCTGTATCTCAACATGTCTTGGATTTTCAACAAACTTTTCAATATAAACAGAATCATCACTGAAAAAGTTTTTAGCCTCCTGCTTTGCTGCTGTTATCTGTGCCTCAAGTTCAGAACGGTCACTTACCATTCTTATTCCCCGGCCACCTCCTCCAGCTGCTGCTTTGACAAGAACCGGATATCCTATTTTGTCTGCAAGTTCTGCTGCTTCATCAAGGGATTTTACTTCACCTCTTGATCCAGGAATTACAGGAACGCCGACATCCTCCATAGTTTTCTTTGCTGTGGCTTTATCTCCAAGCATATCTATTGATTCGGGTGAAGGCCCTATAAATGTAATACCACATTTGTTGCATATACGTGCAAATCTTGAGTTTTCAGACAAAAATCCGAATCCTGGATGTACTGCTTCAGCACCTGTTATGTCACACGCTGAAATAATGGCCTCCATATTCAGATAGCTCTTGGTTGAATCTGCCGGACCTATACACACTGACTCGTCAGCGATCTGAGCATGCAGTGAGCTTCTGTCAGCAGTTGAATATACAGCTACTGTCCGGATTCCAAGTTCACGGCATGCTCGTATAATTCTTACAGCTATTTCGCCCCTGTTAGCTATTAATATTTTTTTAAACATTGTCTCTATACTCCATTTGTTTATTTAAGGACAAACGATATTTCAGCTGATACGGATTTCTGACCGTCTACGGAAGCAACTGCTTTTGCTATGCCGACTGGTCCTTTGATTTTTATTATTTCAACTTCAAGTGTAACTGTATCACCAGGAACAACCATACGTCTGAACTTTGCCTTGTCTACACCGCCCAGAAAACCTATTTTGCCCTTGTGCTCATCCATCGAAAGCATCGCAACTGCACCTGCCTGAGCAAGCATTTCTATAAGAAGTACACCTGGAACTACCGGCTTTTCAGGAAAATGCCCCTTAAACCAGAATTCATCTTCCTTTATATGCTTTCTTGCAACTATTCTTTTTCCAAGTTCCATTTCAACTACTTCATCAATAAGCATGAACGGATCTCTGTGAGGTATTATCTCCTCTATCTGCTGTCTGTTCATCAATGTATCCATTTATCTCACCTGTTTTCCGTTATTCAATAATCATTATAGGCTGATCATATTCTACCGGGGTTGCATTTGAAACAAAAATTGTCTTTACAACTCCGTCATACTCACTTTGTATTTCATTCATAAGCTTCATTGATTCAACAATAAACAATACATCGCCTTTTTTAACCTTTTGTCCTATTTTTACAAAAGGTTGCTTATCAGGAGAAGCTGATGCGTAATACGTTCCGACAATAGGTGCTTTTACTACATTTCCGCTGAGTTCTTCACTGTTTTCCTCACCTGTTGAACCGCTTTCCTCACAAACTTTCTGTACCTGCGCTGCCTGCTGTACCTGAGGCATACTTACAACAGGCGTTTTTTTATCTTCAATAATAAGATGACTATCCTGAATTTCTATATCAAGCTTTCCTATCTTCTTTTGTGATACGAGGTCAATAAGCTCCTTTATTTCATCAAAAGTAAGATTACAAATTATTCTTTCTGACATTCTGATCCTCCTCTGTTTATTCACATGCTTTTATGCATATTGTTGCATTATGTCCGCCAAATCCAAGAGAATTTGAAAGTGCAGCTCTGACATTCATTTTTATGTTTCCATCTGTACAATAGTCAAGGTCACATTCCTCATCAAACACTCTGTATCCCATGGTTCTGTGAATCATTCCGTTGCTTATCTGAAGTGCAGTAACTATAGCTTCAACCGCACCGGCAGCACCCAGAAGATGTCCTATCATTGATTTTGTTGAGTTTATTTTTATTTTTGCTGCATTTTCGCCGAAAGCATCTTTAATAGCTTTAGTCTCATATTTATCATTAAGACCGGTAGATGTTCCATGAGCATTTATATAATCAATATCGGAAGCCTTAAGTCCTGCTTCTGTATAAGCATTTACCATTGCTCTTGCAGCAGCCTGACCGTCAGGTGAAGGTGATGTCATATGGTACGCATCACATGTTGCTCCGTATCCGGCTATTTCTGCATAAATTCTGGCACCTCTTTCCTTTGCGTGTTCATATTCTTCAAGCATGAGCATACCGCTTCCTTCACCAAGAACAAATCCGTTTCTTTCCTTATCAAACGGAATAGATGCACGGTCAAGCTCAGAAGATCTGGACAAAGCTTTCATATTGTTGAATCCGCCAAGTGCAAACTCTGTAATGCAGCTCTCTGTTCCTCCGCAAAGGCAGGCATCTATATATCCGTCTTTTATTTTTCTGAATGCCTCTCCTATAGCATGTGTTGATGATGCACATGCAGTAACAGTAGCAAAATTATCTCCCTTGAAACCTGTCCTCATTGCTACTGTTCCCGCTGCCATATTTCCTATCATCATAGGAATATAGAAAACTGATATTCTGTTAGGTCCTTTTTCAAGATACTTTCCATGTTCCTGCTGTGTCAGTTCAAGTCCGCCGACACCACATCCTATAATAACACCGACCCTGTACGGATCAACGTCCTTCATATCTGTACCGCAGTCTTTAAGTGCCTCATTGGCTGCCTTAACTGCAAACTGAGTAAATCTGTCCATTCTGCGCAGTTCTTTTTTATCTATGCTCTCATCAGGTTCAAAATCATTTACCTGACTTACAATGTTTACTCCGAGCCCCTCGGTATCAAATTTATCAATAAATGAAAAACCAAGCTTTCCATCAGAAATATTTTTCCAGAATTCATCCTTATTCTGTCCTAATGAATTGACTGCGCCCATTCCTGTAATTACTACTCTTCTCAAACCTCTTTTTCTCCTTTCCAATATATGCCTTGCAATTTTCTGTGCACAGGATTACATGGATAATCCGCCTGAAATCTCGATTGTCTGCCCTGTTATATAAGCCGCATCATCAGAAAGCAGAAAAGAAACAACTCCTGCAACTTCATCTGCATGCCCATATCTTTTCAGAGCTATCATATTAAAGATTTCTTTTTTCTTTTCATCACTCAGGGCATCTGTCATCGGAGTTTCAATAAGTCCAGGAGCAACAGCATTTACTGTGATTCCTCTTGAACCAAGTTCTTTTGCTGCAGATTTTGTCATTCCTATTATTGCCGCTTTTGAGGCTGAATAATTGAACTGTCCCGGATTTCCATAAAGTCCGGCTACAGATGAAATATTAACTATTCTGCCGCTTTTCTGCTTTAACATTATATTACTCAGCAGCTTCATCATGTTAAATACACTTTTCTGATTTGCTGCAATTACCTTATCATAAGAATCCTCAGGCATTCTTGCCAGCAAACCATCACTTGTAATCCCTGCATTATTAACAAGGAAATCAATTTTTCCGAATCGTTCTTTAACCTGTTCAACCATTACCTTGCACTGATCAAAATCTGAAACATCCGCTGCAAAACATTCCGCTTCTATTCCATAAGAAGAGCGTAATTTTTCTGCCAGCTGTCTTCCGCCATTTTCAATTCTCTCTTTGCTTCTGCAGTTTATTGCAATATTCATACCATCCTTTGCAAGTCTTTCAGCTATTGCTGCACCAATACCCTGCACAGCACCTGTAACAATTACTGTATATGCCATCGGATCGGACTCCTCCTTTTACTTTAATAAATATCCTTTAATACGTCATACATATTGCACCATAGGTCATTCCGGCTCCGAATCCAACCATAACAAGAGTATCACCACGCTTGATTCTGCCTTTTTCAATAGCTTCATTAAGAGCAATAGGTATGCTTGCACTGGATGTATTTCCGTAATCGCTTATATTAAGATAGAACTTTTCCATAGAAATATCAAGTTTTGAAGCAGCAGTCTGAATAATTCTTATATTTGCCTGATGAGGAATAATTACATCAATATCATCATACGATAATCCGGATTTCTCAACCACTTTATTAATAGCAATAGGCATCATTCCAACTGCAAATTTATATACTTCTTTTCCATCCTGAAAAAGCAAGCCATCATTATCTGACGGTTTCTCATAATCTATATTCTTTACCTTAAAAAACGGATTATATTGATTGTTAAGACTTGAAACCTTAAGATAATCTGACCCTCGTCCGTCAGCACCAAGGAAACTACTGTAAGGTATATCAGCTGACTCAATAACCGCAGCTGCAGCTCCGTCTCCAAATAAAATGCATGATGACCTGTCTTTAAAATCAGCGTATTTTGACAGTGCTTCTGCACTTATAACTAAAACCTTTTTAACATCTCCTGCCATAAGATATTTCTGTGCCATATCAACAGCATATACAAATCCTGAGCATGCACCGTTTATATCCATTGCCATACATCCGTATGCCTCAAGTTCACGCTGAATAATACAGGCTGTAGACGGAGCAAGTGTGTCAGGAGTAACTGTCGTACATATTATAAGATCAATATCTTCCTTAGATATTCCTGAATTTTCAATAGCTTTTACAGCAGCATTAAAGCCCATTTTCCATGTAGGCATTCCCATCGCATAGTGTCTCTTTTTTATGCCGGTCCTTGTAGAAATCCACTCATCGCTGGTCTCGATAATTTTTGTAAAATCATCATTCACTACTATTGTTTCCGGAACATATGAGGAAGTGCCTAAAATTTTTATACCGTACAATAAATTTTCCTCCTGTATAAAGTTGTTTTATTTCATTTTTTATGTTATGATAAAAATATAATAAATATAGAATTCTTGGAAGATACCAGATACACTTATAATTCATAAAAATAATTATGATCTGGCATCTACTTAGATTCTATTTTAAACTATTTTTGATATATTTGCAACAAAACAAATAATTAATAATGCTAACAAAAAAAAATTTAATTGAATTGTAGAAAAATACGTATATTTTTCTACAAAATTGTGCAATTTCACGGCGTGAAAGGAAAGAAATATTTATGAATATTATATTGTTTGCAGGTCAAGGATCACAGTATTCCGGAATGGGAAAGGATATATATGAAAAACATCCCGAACTTGGATATATATACGATAAAGGTTCTGAGATTTTGGGATATGATCTGAAAAAAGTATGCTTTGATGAAAGTTTTACTGAACTTTCACGTACAATATACTCCCAGCCTGCCATTATGGCTGATTCACTTTTATGTTTTGAAGCCGCAAAGAAAAATGGTCTTACATTTGAAGCCGTTGCAGGTCATTCACTTGGTGAATATGCTGCTATGATTGCAGCCGGAATGCTCTCACTTGAAGAAGGATTTTCCGTAATAAAATCACGTGCTGAGGCATTTGATAAGGTTGCCGGCAAAACTGATGGAAAAATGGTAGCAGTTCTTAAGCTGTCAGCGGAACAGATAGAAGAAATCTGTGCATCTGTTGATGGATATGTTGTTCCGGTAAACTACAACTCTCCTTTTCAGACTGTAATAGCCGGTAATGCAGCTGCTGTTGACGCAGCTACTGAAAAGCTTACAGCATTAAAGGCAAAAGTAATGCCTCTTAAAGTAGAATCTGCATTTCATTCAGAAATCATGAAACCTGCAAGCATTGAATTTTATGACAAAATCAAAAATGTCAGCTTTAAGAAACCAACAGTAAAATTCTTCTCAAATCTTAAGGGTGCTGAGCTTACAGATTTTTCAGATATACCGTCACTTCTTGCTGCACATACAGTATCACCTGTAAGATTCACCGATGAACTTCAGACTATTAAGTCTCAGGGATTTGATAAATATATAGAACTGGGTCCTGGAAAAACTCTTACTGGACTTGTAAAGAAAACACTGACAGATGTAACTGCATTTAATATTGACAGTGTTCAGGCACTTGAAAATGCAGAATTTTGATTTATACGGAGGATTCTAAACATGCAGAAATATACGCTTATCGGTCATCCTCTAGGACATTCAATGTCTCCTTTCATTCACTCGGAATTATTCAGAATAAGCAATATACAGGCTGAATATGACTGTACAGATATACCGAATGAAAATTTCAGCAGTGCAGCGGTCTCACTAAGACAACTGTGCGGCTACAATATAACTATTCCATATAAAAGAGATATTATTCCATTCATAGATATTCTTGATGAATCTGCCAAACGTTACAGTGCAGTAAACTGCGTACACAACACAAATGGAAAATCAATCGGCTATAACACTGACTGTGACGGATTTCTACGTTCTGTAAAATCAATGCCACTCTCAGGAAAGGTTATGATCATCGGCTGCGGTGGTGTCGGCAGAATGATAGCCATTGAAGCCACACGTCATCATGCAGATCTGACACTTGCAATAATACCTGAAGCCAGAGCTGCAGCAGATACTCTCTGTGATGAGATACATGCCTTATATTCTGATTCACAAATAAAAATAACTGATATAAACAATGTAAGTGATAGTTATGATTTAATTATAAATGCTTCACCTGTCGGAATGTATCCTAAAACAAACGCCTGTCCTGTATCACGTGAAGTTATACAAAAATGCGGCAGTGTATTTGATGTAGTCTACAATCCTGTTGAAACCATGCTTGTGAAAACAGCAAGAGAACTTGGTAAACCAGCTTCAGGTGGTACAGCAATGCTCGTTTATCAGGCAGTAATGGCACACGAAATATGGCATGATGCCCATTATTCAGATGATCAGATAAATGCTATAATCGAAAAAACAAATAAAATAATAGCAGGTGATTTCAAATGACAATCTATCTATGCGGATTTATGGGATGTGGAAAATCAACCATAGGAACTATGCTTTCGGACAGATTGGGCATGAATTTTACAGACCTTGACTCATATATAACTGAAAAAGAAAAAATGAGTATTCCTGAAATATTTTCTTTAAAGGGAGAAGCTTATTTCAGATCAGCCGAGGTATCAGCAATAAGGGAGCTTTCAGGTCAGAATACTGTTATTGCATGCGGAGGGGGAACAATACTTAATGATAACAACGCAAAAATTGCAAACCAGAATGGAAAAGTAATATTCCTTGATGTATCATTTCAGATATGCTATGAAAGGATCAAAGGTGATAAAAACAGACCTCTCGTAATAAATAATTCAAAAAAAGAGCTGGAATTTATATTTGATCAGAGACACAGCATATATATGAACAATTCATCATTATCTGTAAATGCAGATGCTTCAGCAGCAAAGATATGTGAAGATATTATATCAAAATTAAAGCTTATTAAAAAGTAAGGTGATTCTTTGAAAATTTACAACGCACAAATACACACCATGAATAAAAAAAATGATATTATAAAAAATGGCTGGGTAGAAATAACCGGCAGTAAAATAACCGGCATCGGTTCAGGAAAAATATATCCTGCCAAAGATGATATAGATGCATGCGGGCAGATGCTTATTCCGGGATTCATTGATGCACATACACACCTTGGCATAATCGGTGATGGTGTAGGTTTTGAGTCTGATGACTGCAATGAACAGACAGATCCTGTTACACCTCATATCAAAGCTATAGATGGAATAAATCCATTTGACCACTGTTTTGAAGAAGCACGCAGCAGAGGAATAACATGTGTATTAAGTTCTCCGGGAAGTGCTAATCCTATAGGCGGCCAGATATGTGCGATCAAGACAAACGGCAGACGCATCGAAAAAATGGTAATCAGACCTGCCGGAATAAAATTCGCCCTTGGTGAAAATCCTAAAACAGCTTACAACGAAAAGGATGAAACACCAATAACAAGAATGGCGACTGTAGGACTTATACGTGAACATCTTGCAAAATCCATAAAATATCTTGAAGACACTCAGAATTATATAAAAGACAGCGAAAATAACGATCCGCCTGAGTTTGACATAAAGCTTGAATCAACCATTCCTCTTTTAAAACATGAGCAGAAAGCATATTTTCACTGCCATCGTGCCGATGATATTCTGACAGCTATACGCATATCAAAGGAATTTGATATTGATTTGGTGCTTGTTCACGCAACAGAAGGACACATTATACCTGATCTGGTAGCAGAAGACAATGCATGTGCAATAATAGGGCCTGTAATGTGCGACCGTTCAAAACCTGAACTGCGCAATCACAGTATAAAAACAGCCGGTGAGCTTTATAATCACGGTGTAAAGACTGCCATATGCACTGATCACCCTGTTATTCCCATTCAGTATCTCCCGGTAAATGCTGCTGCTGCAGTAAAGGGTGGACTTGACTATAACGAGGCTCTGCGTGCAATCACCATAAATGCTGCCGAAATAACAGGAATAGCGGATATAACAGGAAGCATAGAGGTTAACAAAGACGCTGATATTCAGCTTTATAACTCTGATCCTCTTAATATTATGAGTGATCCTTCACTTGTAATGATAAACGGAGAAATAACATTATACCAAAGAAGGACAAAAATATGAGAAATATAAACGTTGAGATCATTGAAGACAAAGTAAGAGAGCTTTGTATAAAGGCAAACAGAGTACTTCCGCAAAGTCTTGAGCAGCGTATTCACGAATGTAAAAATATTGAGCAGTCTCCTTCCGGAAAATCAGTATTTGACGATCTTTGCAGCAATATTCAGGCAGCAAAAGACTGCGATATCGCAATATGTCAGGATACAGGTATGGCAATTATATTTATTGAGATCGGCCAGGATGTTCATTTTGAAGGCGGAAATCTCTATGAAGCTATAAATAATGGAGTTGCAAGAGGTTATAAGGACGGATACCTCAGATGTTCCATTGTCGGCGACCCTCTTGAACGAGTAAATACAGGAAATAATACACCTGCTATCATACACACCAGAATAACAGACGGAGATAAAATAAAAATTGATGTCTGTCCGAAGGGCTTCGGAAGTGAAAATATGTCATCAATAAAAATGTTCACTCCATCAGCAACAACCGAAGACATTATAAAATATGTTACAGATACAATTTCAAATGCCGGAAGCAATCCATGTCCTCCTATAGTTGTAGGCGTAGGCATCGGCGGCAGCTTTGAGCATTGTGCATTTCTTGCAAAAAAAGCCTTATGCCGTGATATATCAATAAGAAATCCTAAACCGTTATATGCATCTCTTGAAAAACAGATGCTTGACAGCATAAACCGCCTTGGAATAGGTCCTCAGGGTTTTGGCGGAACAGTAACAGCCCTTGCAGTAAATATTGAAGAACATCCGACTCACATTGCCGGCCTCCCTGTAGCCGTAAACGTAGGCTGCCACGTAACCCGCCACGCCTCCGCTGAAATATAATCTCCGGATGTACATGGCGGCCGGAAAGCGCTCGATCCCGCAGAAGCGAAATACCCGCACTCGTCTTTTTCGCAGTCATTGAACCCAAAGGTGCAGGGTGACCGGAAAGCCCTGCTCGATTCCGCAGAAGCGAAATACTTTCACGTATTTATTCCACAACCATTGAAAGGAGAATCACAATCTCACCATGAATGAAAATGAATTTATTAAAAATGTCGCTGATGAGATACAAAAAAACTGTACACCACTAAATATCATTCTTGTCAGCAATAAAATAAATACTTCCGGCGACGTCGTAAGCTTTAAGCTTGCTATAATAGTTGATGACAATACCGCAAGTATATCTGAGCTTGAATGTCAGCTTTATATGAAGGTTGACAGCGAAATTCCATATGACCTTGTTTTATACAAACAATCCGAATGGGACTCTTTACGTACTGAAATAGGAACATTCGCATGGAAAATATACAATACAGGAGTTTATATTTATGGGCAGAGGATATAAGGACAACGACAGCCGCAGATATTTCGACTGGTTATTTCATGCTAATCTCGACTTCCTTGCGGCCAAAAATCTGATAAAAGATACCCGATGTTATAGTCTGGCATCATTTCACTGCCAGCAGTGCATAGAAAAAGCACTTAAGGGTTATCTGCTTTTCAAAAAGCATAAACTATATGACGGACACAACCTTACATGGCTCTGTAAACAGGCGGCTCTTTGCGACAATCACTTTGAACAATGGATATCAAAAAGTTCATCACTTAACAGATTCTACATTGAAACAAGATATCCCGCTGATATTCCGTTTGATATTGATACTGACACTATTGACGATCTTCTTCAGTCAACAACAGAAATGCTTGAATTTATCACTGAACAGATCCGTTTTGATTTCGTAAGCTACCATAAAAGAAAGCCGAAATAATCAGCAGTACACATTCAATAACGGAAAATTTAATGTAACTCAGTCAATACGAGCAGCTACGAATATACATATTTTTATAATAGGGATAGAATAATTATATAAAATTATCAATGGATTTTATAATACCATATTGGGGAGTGGATTAATATGAAACCATTTTCAACTTTGCAGACATCAGGTGTTTTACCCAAAATATACAATGTACATCCACAGCTTATAAATCCAAACGCCAGCGATGCCGCAAAAAGATTAATGTGTTTTCTTACAGACGTATACGGAAGATATATTATTTCAGGTCAGCAATGTAATGCAGGTGCATGTGGAACTGAAATAAGAACAATAGAGGAACTTACCGGCAAAAAGCCGGCAATATTAGGGCTTGATCTTATTGATTTCTCCTGTTCAAATAAAGAACATGGCGCAGAGTCAAAGGTAATTGATCATGCCATTGACTGGTATCACAAATATGGTGGAATAGTAACATTCTGCTGGCACTGGAACGCACCGTCAGAATATCTTATCAATTCCACCGAACATCCCTGGTTCAAGGGGTTTTATAAAAGCGCTGTAACAATTGATCTTGACGATATTATGGAAGGCCGGGATAATGAAGGTTACTCATTGCTTATGAGGGATATTGATACAATAGCCAGACAATTTAAAATTCTTTCGGCTGCAGATGTGCCTGTATTGTGGCGTCCACTGCATGAAGCAAGCGGCGGCTGGTTCTGGTGGGGCAATTGTAAGGTGCATTCCTATAAAAAATTATGGAATATCATATATGACAAGCTTACAAATCAGCATAAACTCAACAATCTTATATGGGTATGGAACGGCCAGAATATCGACTGGTATCCTGGGGATAATACAGTTGACATAATAGGTGAAGATATATATGCCGGTGAAAAAATATATACCCCCCAGACCGAAAAATTTATTGAAGCATCAAATTATACAAAATCCCGTAAAATAATCTCCATGACAGAAAACGGCTGCCTTTTCGACCCTGGCCTTGCTGTCAGTGACAATACCTTATGGTCATGGTTCTGTACATGGGACTGCGAATTTGTTATTAACAAGTTAAATAAACTGAGCGAACAGTACACTGAAAAATACATGTGGAACAAAGTATACAATCACAAAAATGTACTTACTCTGGACAGATTGCCGGATATAAAAAATTATTCAGGAACTTGTGCGGCGTCAACCTAGTTCTTCGCTTCTACGCCAGCGAATTTTCAGAAATATTATTCCAAAATTATATAGAGACACCGAAACCATACTTATTTTAACAGAGCCCGATTTTCTCCAAATTAATTAAGTTTACTATTTTAATAGACCAGGACGCATTACACTCCGTAAGGCTCTGCCTGATTTACAGATTAAAGCTCAAATATCGACATTTATTTATCTTATTTTTCGTGTGATATTATTTATTTTCAACAAAATTTAAAAGAATTAAAAATTTATTAAAATTTTATATTGACATATAGCTTGAATTGTAGTATACTTATTAAGTCGCTAAACGACATAACAGTAAAAGGCGGCATAGCTCAGTTGGCTAGAGTACTCGGTTCATACCCGATTGGTCGTAGGTTCGAATCCCACTGCCGCTATTATATGGCCCGTTGGTCAAGAGGTTAAGACGCTGCCCTTTCACGGCGGAATCATGAGTTCAATTCTCGTACGGGTCACTAATTAAAAAACCTGATATTCTTTCAAGTTAAGAATATCAGGTTTTTTTATTCATTCACAAATAATTTTCTTTACTTCATTGTATAGATAAAAACATTATATGTTAATATACGTATAAACACCACACAATGTAAGATAATAATTATTAAAATACACAATTTGCAGCAATTAAAAAATATTCGTATTCACATCTCTTATCATCAAACATTTATACTCCTGTAAACCCTATATATCGGAGAAACATTTATGAAAAATGAACAATTTATAATAACCGGAATGACATGTACATCCTGCTCGGCAAATATAACAAAACAGGTACAAAAACTAAACGGTGTAGAAAACGTTAATGTAAGCCTTCTGGCAAATAAAATGTCTGTAACCTACGATGAATCAGAAACAGACAGTTCTAAGATAATATCAGCTGTTGTTTCAGCAGGCTATGGCGCATCATCTTCTGAATCCGACACACAACAAAAAAGCGGGTTTCGCAGTCAATGGCAGACCAGACGTAAAGCTGAAAAAGAAATTCAGCAAAATATGAAAAAGCGACTTGTCTCATCGGTTCTTCTCCTTATTCCTCTTATGTATATCTCTATGGGACATATGCTGGGAATTCGGATGCCTGATATATTTGCTACAACTGAGTATGCAATCGTTTCAGCCCTGCTACAGCTGCTTATCACAATCCCTGTTGTCTATGTAAACCGTCATTTTTTTATTTCCGGAGGACGTGCACTAATAAAAAGAGCTCCTAATATGGACTCACTTGTTGCAACCGGTTCTCTGGCAGCACTCGTTTACGGAATTTTTTCACTTTTGTATATGTCATATGCCGCTGGGCACGGAGACATGGCTACTCTTAAGCACTACTCCCATGAACTGTACTTTGAATCATGCGCAATGATCCTCACACTTGTAACAGTGGGAAAATATCTTGAAACAATATCAAAATCAAAAACATCAGATGCACTCGGAAAGCTTATTGACCTTGCTCCTAAAACAGCCACTGTTATCAGAGCCGGAGTTCAACAGGTAATTCCGGCAGAGCAGGTGGTAACAGACGATATCGTAGTTGTTAAACCGGGAACAAGTATTCCTGTTGACGGTGTAGTGACACAAGGATACGGCTACGTTGATCAGTCCGCAATTACAGGTGAAAGCATACCCGTAGAAAAAAATCCGGGTGATAATGTCATATCCGCTACAATAAATAAAAATGGTACATTCCATTTCCGTGCATCAAAAGTCGGCGATAATACAACACTTGCCGGAATAATAAGACTTGTTGATGAAGCCGGAAATTCAAAAGCACCTATTGCCAGGCTTGCAGACCGCATAAGCGGTATTTTTGTACCTGTAGTAATAGCACTGTCACTTATAACTGCAGCTGTATGGCTCATATCAGGCCAGAGCTTTGATTTTGCACTGTCCCGCTGTATATCAGTACTTGTAATATCATGTCCATGTGCATTAGGTCTTGCCACACCTGTTGCAATAATGGCAGGTACAGGCAAAGCGGCAGAATACGGAATACTCATAAAATCAGCAGAAAGTCTTGAAAATCTCCACTGCGTTGATACAGTTGTTCTTGACAAAACAGGCACTATAACAAGTGGAAATCCATCCGTTACGGATATAATAGTTATTGAACCGGATATAACTGAAAATGATCTTCTTACAATAGCAGCTTCACTTGAAGCAGAAAGTGAACATCCTCTTGCAAATGCTGTTGTAAATGAGGCAAAAAAACAGAATATAGAAATAAAGCCTGTAGCTATGTTTACAGTTCACTCCGGTCTTGGTGTTTCAGCAGATTTTAAGGGAAAACCATGTTATGCAGGTAATCTCAGATTTATGATGGATAATATTCCTCTTAACAGCAATGTAAAAGAAACAATAAGTCATATTACAAATAAATTTTCAGATGAGGG
Source organism: uncultured Ruminococcus sp. (assembly GCA_937872775.1). Lineage (GTDB taxonomy): Bacteria > Bacillota > Clostridia > Oscillospirales > Ruminococcaceae > HUN007. Next base: position 1,504 of record CALMUA010000221.1, on the reverse strand, counting down.
GAAAACTCCTCTTATATTTGGAAGTGACAACCGTATATACGGTATCATTGCGGTAGCAGATACAATCCGTGAAGCAAGCCGTGAAGCTTTAAAAAATCTGAAGGATCTGGGTATAGAAACAGTAGTTCTCACAGGTGACAATAAAGCAACAGCAGACACTGTATGCAAAAGCCTTGATATAAACAGAGTAATAGCAGACGCAATGCCTCAGCAAAAAGAAGAGCATGTGCGTAATCTCATTGAGCAGGGACACGTTACTGCTATGGTTGGTGACGGAATAAACGACGCTCCTGCCCTTGTACGTGCAAATGTCGGCATCGCAATAGGAGCCGGCACAGATATAGCTATAGATTCAGCTGATATAGTTCTTATGAAAAGCTCTCTCAACGATGTAGTTACTGCAATTTTACTGAGTAAATCCGTTGTCAGAAATATTAAAATAAATTTATTCTGGGCATTTTTCTATAATGTACTTGGAATTCCTCTGGCAGCAGGAATTCTATATCCGGAATTCGGAATAACCTTAAGTCCTATGGTTGGTGCAGCTGCAATGAGTCTCAGTTCCCTGTGTGTAGTGTCAAATGCATTAAGATTACGTTATTTTAAAGAAAAAGTCTATAATACAAACAGTGAAAATAAAGAAATGTCAGATAAAAAGGAGAAGATCGATATGACCAGAACTTTAACAGTTGACGGAATGCAGTGTGCTCACTGCAAAAAACGTGTGGAGGATGCTGTTTCAGCAATTGACGGGGTAGAAAGTGCATGTGCAGACCTTGAAAGCAAAAAAGTAACAGTCGTTCTTTCAAACGACATATCAGATGATGTAATTTCATCAGCAATAACGAATGCCGGATACACAGTACTATAACTCAGACAATATGTCTGTCTGAGCCAGTGACATATTCGGATTGAATTAAAAACGGGCAAATCCTTATTTGAAATCAGATACAAAAAGGGCTTTTTTATCAGCCCTTTTTTAATACTTTTTAGTTTTATTATAACATAAACAGCATTCAATAGCACAACATATTTACTTTATTTTCCTGTTTGTTTCTCTTTTTAATCTGATTCGATCAGTAACACTATTTTACATAAAAAAATTTTTATTTTTTTAAAAAACCTATTGACAAACCAATTTAATTGTTGTATAATTATGAAGCTGTCGGATGAACAGTACGAATTAATGTCGAGGCGTAACTCAGTTTGGTAGAGTGCTTGGTTTGGGACCAAGATGCCGCAGGTTCGAGTCCTGTCGCCTCGACCACTTTTCCTTTGTTTCTTAATTCTTCTTCAAAAAATTTGAAAAAGTACTTGACAAATGTGAAAAGCTGTGATATAATAAATAAGCACTAAAACATTAGTGCTGGTGTAGCTCAGTTGGTAGAGCAGCTGATTTGTAATCAGCAGGTCGGGGGTTCGAGTCCGTCCACCAGCTTCAACATAATATGGGAGAGTTCCCGAGCGGCCAAAGGGGGCAGACTGTAAATCTGTTGCTTTCAGC
>CALMUA010000220.1 GCA_937872775.1 uncultured Ruminococcus sp. | reverse complement strand
CAAGCAATGTTGAATCCAGATCAAAGACAATGAATTCAGGTCTTTTAATCGCATAAGCCATTCTTCTTAACTTAGTCAGTATGCAGTTAAGCTGCTTGATTGTAGTTTCGTCCATACGACTGAAAAATCTCGATATTGACGGCTGTGAAGCAATGCGATCCTTGTTAAGGGCGGTTGTGAGAACATGTTCGTAAGCAAGTTCGTCAGCGTCATTATCATTGTAGTATGAAAGAAAAATCTGTGAAATTACCTGATGAAGATTGTCAGAATCAGTGTGAAATCTAACAGCAGAATCTTTGGTTTTAAACATCTGAAACAGCTTTTTTATACCTGTTACATGCATAAACTCTTCTATCAGAAGGCCGCCGGAATCTGACGTTAAATCACCGCCATCGAAATTAAATTTCACAGAACTATTGAATTTGAATGAAAAATCGCTTATACTATTAATCATGAGAGTTTCTCCTTTGTTTTATTGTTGTTTAGCGATTTCAATTATAACAAATTTGAAGCTCTTTTTCTATACCCTGGCTTCACTTTTTAGGTGAAACCAGAGATACTTTTTAAAATACGTAATTGTGTGGCTTAGAAGTGCTTTCTTATGCCACGATGAATAATTCAGGTTAATTTTATTTAATCATCTTATTAACTTCAATAAAATACATCCCCTTCATTTCTTCTGATAAAAAAATGAATTTTACTTGCTGTCATCACTCTTTTTTATTATTATAAATAAACATTATTACAGATGAAGAACAAATTACGATATACCCTGTAATGCTGTATCCGTCCGGAACCTGGTTAAGAAAAATATATGAAAGTATCATTGCAAAAATAATCTGTGAATAATCATATATAGATATCTCTCTTGCCGGAGAATGTAAGTATGCTGCTGTAATGGAAAACTGTCCGCCTGATCCTGCAAGTCCAGCACCAGTAAGAATAAGTATCTGACTGAGCGTCATATTTTTATAGCCGGCTATAAGAAAAGGAAGGGTAACTATACATGAAAATGCTGAAAAGAAGAATACTATATATGTACCCTTGACATTACTCTGACTCAGCATACGTACAAATGTATATGCCATACCCGCCGCAATCCCGCCCGCAAGGCCTACAATAGTCCACATATTGAATTTTTCAAAGCTTGGTTTGATAATAAACAGTGATCCGGTAAACGCAATAATAAGACACATTATCTGAAATGGATTTATCTTTTCTTTTAAAATAAAATATGAGAATATTATTACAAAAAACGGAGAAAGCTTGTTAAGCATTGAAGCATCAGCTACAAGCAGATGATCAACTGCGTAAAAATTGCATATTATTCCTGTGGTTCCGAAAATCGAACGCATAATAAGATGTATGAGGTTTTTCTTTTCGGGAATAATAGATATATGATCCCTTTTCATCATTATGAAAGCAAAAATCATTGCTATTATGTTTCGGAAAAAACTTTTTTGTATTGATGGTATATCACCGGCACATTTTACAAGAGTGTTCATAAGTGCAAAGAAAAAAGCTGCACATATGATATATATAATTCCTTTATTTTTTTCTGATATTTTTAAACTGTGCATTTTATACTACCTTCTCTGTATTTTTCTCTAATATAATTTTAACACAAAACAAAGACTTATAATAGATTTAAAAATTTATTTTTTTATTAAAAAGCTATTGACATTTTGATATTTTTATTATATACTTAGAAAGTCGCTGATGATAGGTACGTCAGATGATATTATAAATGGCGGCATAGCTCAGTTGGCTAGAGTACTCGGTTCATACCCGATTGGTCGTAGGTTCGAATCCCACTGCCGCTATTATATGGCCCGTTGGTCAAGAGGTTAAGACGCTGCCCTTTCACGGCGGAATCATGAGTTCAATTCTCGTACGGGTCATTAACAAAAAACTCCGGATACATTCCATATTAAATGGTGTATCCGGAGTTTTTTTAATCGCTTTTGGTATTCATGCATATGTATTTTTAATCATTAAGCCCAATAAAATATGTAATGCCCTGCCTTACAGAAGGCTGAGACACATTGTCTGAGTTATGTTCATAATTTATATCTTGCGGTTTTTTCTCCTTTGATTGATAGAAGCCATTATGACAGTGTAAGTGACGAATATTCATCACTGGCAAGAAGACGTACCAGTGAATATGTATCAGACGGGCTTGAAAGTGAATTTCTCTCTGCATCTGCCCTGTATCTGTAAATATTTACACTCACCATCTGCATAAGCAATAATCCTATAACCGTAATAATACTTACTACTGTTTTATTACTATTCATTTTTAAACCTCCATGAATTTACTGTCTTCTCAGATACAGCAGATTTATGTACGGTATTTGCAGATATATCCTGAGCGTTTTTAACCGGTATCACACCGTTAAGTGCAAATATTGCAGCTATATATATACCGTTCATATTATTCTGGTATAATTAAATCAGCCCCCAGCAAAAGATTCAATTACACATAACCTTTCTAAAATTTAAAATGTGTGATATAATTATTTTGCTTTTACTGGAGTCGTCAAGAAATGTGCAGTCAAAAGTACACCCAAAAATATAATATTGCCATATTATTGAACCAGTTTATCCTTCGTTATGCGTATCGAAATGCTTCGCTTGTATACTGACTTCCTCTGTCACTGTGTAATGACTGCGATATTCCGTGGTAAACAAATGTCGCTCACTTGTTTTTAATTCTTACGGTCTTTTGCGACAAAAACCAGTGCATCCTTAAGTATTTGATTTGCCTGCTGTAATTCTGCATTTTCTCGTTCAAGTTGACGTATTCGTGCTCTTTGTTCGGAATCCGTTGTCGAATCAGGAAGTTTTGTTGATGCTTTTCGGTTCTTGCGCCAATCTGCTATTGTATAATAATTTAATCCTAACTGGGCTGCTGTTTTTTTCACACCAATTTCATCTGATAGATTTAATGCCTCATCTTTGAATCCTTTACCGTATTTTTTCATATTAATCACCTTTCTATGATACTTTTATTTTATCAGATTTTTGGGTGATTGTTGACTCTATTTACAATATAACACTCCAACTTTTCAGTAGTCTGCTTTGCTATACCCAAATTTCCTTTAAAAAATTTTCGTTTTTTCGTTTTCTATTGACTTAATTATAGTCAACTCTTTGTATTTCTACACAGAATTTTATCATGGTTTTTTATTGAAGTCAATACTGAA
>CALMUA010000219.1 GCA_937872775.1 uncultured Ruminococcus sp. | reverse complement strand
AGGGTAAAAGTCGTATCGGCATTATCATGAAGGAAATATTTAAAAATTCACTTCTCAGTGGTACATTTCATCGTATTGAAACGGACAAATTCTTCCGCATAAATCTGAAAGATAAACTGATTATGCTTGATGATGATATGAAAATGGAGGGGCTGCCAAGTACAAGCTACATAAAAAATCTTGTGACAACTGAAATTCCTGTTGATGTTGAAGCCAAAGGAATGCAGTCTGAACAGGCTCTCCTTTATGCTCGGTTTCTTAGTTTCGGGAATGGCTCTCCCAAAGCTCTCTATGATAAATCAGACGGTTTTCAAAGAAGGCTTTTGGTACTTACAGTAAAGCCACTACCGCCAAACAGAATTAAAGATCCAAACATTGCAGACAAGTTTATTGAGGAGAAAGAAAAAGTTTTTATTTGGATGTATGACGGACTGTTAAGGCTTATTAAGAATAATTTTCAGTTTACTGTTTCGGATAAAACAAGAAGAAACGTTGCTGAAGTAATGGCGGACAATTGTAATATTATTGAGTTTTTGCAGGATAGTGCATACATTTCTTTTGGTACTGATTTTGAAGAAAGTACAGCCACTCTATACACTGCTTATAGTGACTGGTGCAACAAAAATTTGCTCATTGCACTGAAAAAGGATACTTTCAGTTCATGGCTGAAAGCAAATTCATATAAATATGGTATCACTTTTACTAACCATATTAAGGCAGATTTACGGCGTGAAGTTCGAGGGTATAAGGGTATCAAAACTCATTATGTATCATTTCTTAAATAGACGTGAGGTTTTGGCGTCCGAGGTGTCCGGGACGTCAAAAATTAACCTTCGGACAGGCTTGGGACAGGCATTTCGGACGGCATAAACCACGTATTTAAGCCATTAGGACGGGCGGACGGCACTTTTGCCCGCCAACCTTAATATTTTTTATTAAGCCGTCCGAAACCACGTCCGCAGTGGTGTCCTAACTTTGCAGGCTACGTCCTGCAAATGATGAGGTCGCAGACCGAATTTTAAAGGGAGTCCAGTAGGAACGGCTGGCCCACAACTATTTTCGCAAAAATAGTTATAGTGGGTTAGAACTATTCTGAGTTAGAACTATTCTGAGAATAGAGGCTGTCGCTTCGCTCCCATTACATCATCAAAAGGAGGCTTTGACATGAGCTATGCAATCATTCGAAATGAAAATCACAAGATGGGTGCTGTCCATCTCATTGAACGTCACAACGAACGGCTCAATAAAAATTACAGCAACAAGGATATTGACCTTTCACGCTCGCATCTGAATTATCACCTGAAGCTTATCCAGTCCGAAACCTATCATCAGGAATTTGAACGGATACGCTCCCAGTATAACCTTTTAGGCAATCTTCGTCTTACAGGAGAAAAGCAGAGCAATGTCATGTGTGAATTTCTTATTACATCGGACAAAGAGTTTTTTGAAAGGCTTGGTGAAGAAAAGACAAAACGGTTTTTCAGTGATGCCTATGATTTTGTTACATTAAAAGTAGGCGGTGAACAGTTTATTGTATCTGCTGTGGTTCACATGGATGAGAAATCACCTCACATGCACGTTTCATACATACCTGTCATTAAGGGAAAAGACCGCAAGAAAAATCCCTGTCTTAGAATTAATTGCTCTGAGTTTTGGAAAGGTCGGGACAGTTACTCAAAATTGCAGGATGAATATTATGAATTCATCACATCAAGGGGATATTTTCTTGAACGTGGCGAAAGAGGAAGCACTGCCGAGCATTTATCTGTTTCTGAGTACAAGCTGAAAAAGACACAGGAACAAATTTCTGAGCTTACTGAACAGGCGGCTGAAATTGAGTGTGTTGATAATATTTCAAAAAAGAACCTGCCTTTAAATATGGTGGCTATGAAAAAAACAGATTTTGAAACCCTCACTGCTGCTGCCAAAGGGTACGTTTCTGTGAAAAAGGCTGAGGCTGAAAATGTCGTTCTGAAAGATAAATGCATTTGTCTTAAAGCTAAAAATCATGAACTGACAGAAGAAAATAATATTCTTGCGGGTAATCTGAAACAGCTTGAGATGGATTTTGATAATTTTGCTAATTCTGTTCAATCTGAAATGGAACTCAAAAATGAAAACTATCGCTTGTCACAAGAAAACGACAATATCTCTAATCAATGTCATGTTCTTAAAAAAGAAAAAGCTGAACTTACAGAGGAAAATACCCAACTTAAGGCTGATGTAGAGGACAGCAAACAACAGATACGTTCTTTGAATGAAAATCTTACGGCTATTCAATCGGTATTAAAAGCATTACAGGATAAATATGATAAGGTTCTGAAATTCATCGAGAAGATGCAGCTTAAGGAAAAGTTGGAGGAGTTTTTGAAGCCGGTTATTCAAAAGCATAAATCAAGGTAAATACGAGGAGGTATTTTATGAAAAATAATAAAATTATTAATACAAACAGCAAAGACACATCAGCATTTAAAGTTACTATACATATTCCAGATACTGTTTCTGACAGTGTTAAACAACAGAAGATAAACAAGCTATACGATATCCTCAAACCCAAGAAAGAAACTGCTGCTTAACAGAAAATTTAACGCTTTACAACTTGAAATTAAGAGCCGATTATGCTATAATATTTGTAAACAACGCATTATCGGCTCACCTATTTTATGGAGGCTGATAATATGAAAAACAAAGTCACAACAGGAAAAATTGCTGCAATTTATGTACGCCGTTCAGTTAGTGATAAGGATAAAGGAAATAATTCCTTGTCCATTGATGCACAAAAGGCGGAGTGCGTAAAATATTTAGGAGATAAGGAGGCTTACAGGGTTTACTGCGATGACGGCAAAAGTGGTAAGGATATTGAACACCGTCCTGCATTTCAGCAGATGATGTCAGATGCTAAAGATGGTCTGATTGAAAAAATCATTGTTAAGAAATACGACCGTTTCAGTCGTAACATGAGGGAATATCTCAATGTTACAAATATGCTAGACGGTTATGGTGTAGGTGTAATTTCTCTTTCAGAGCCGTTCAATACCTCTACTAAAGAGGGGCGAATGATGAGGAACAATCTTCTGAACTTTGCTGAATTTGAACGTGAAACAATAGCTGCTCGTGTTGCGGATGCATATGTTACTCGTGCGGTTGAAACTGGTTTTTATCAAGGCGGAAAGAAATATTATGGATTTGAATCGGAAAGGCGTACAATAAACGGTAAAACAGGCTCGGTGCTTGTTCCATCTGACAAAGCAGATGTTATTGTTAAAGCCTACAAGGTTTATAAAGAGCCTTCCGTTTCCCTTAAGGATGTAATCGACCATTTTCGTAAAAATGAGATTGATACTTCAACAGTTTCCTACAAAAAGGGGCGTGACGTATCCATTATGGACAGGTCGCACCTTTCAAAATTGCTGGGAAGTCCGCTTTATGTTCGTGCAGATGTTGAGGTTTACAAATATCTTTCTGCTAAAAATTATCGTATAATTGATGATATTGAAGCCTTTGACGGAATTCATGGCTTATTCTGCCACAAGGATGAAAACGGTGGATTTTTTATCAAGGTTGGTTATCATGAGGGACTTGTTGATTCAGAAACATGGCTTGCAGTACAAGATAAGAGAGACCATAATTTTAGAATCCCCAATAATGGAAAGGGCATAAACTCATGGCTTGTCGGACTTACAAAATGTCCTCATTGCGATTTTTCAGTACATATTTATTACTCATGGAACGCTTCACGCACAAAGCAATGGAGATATTACCGTGACACTGGAGCATATAATGCGGTAGGCTGTAAAAGCAAGTCGCTGAAAATTCGTCCTGATAATTTGGAAGAAATCGTATTTGGTGCTATGATTGAACGTTTAAATAATCTTGTAATTGCCAAAAATGAACAGCAAAAACCTGATACGGAAACGGAGATAATCAAGTCTGAAATCATCAGAACAGAAAGCGAAATCCGCAAACTAATGGATAAGCTTGCAGATGCAGATGATGTTTTATTTGATTATATTCAAAAGCGTATTAAGGAGTTGCATGGTAAAAAATCCGAATTTGAGGACAAGCTCAACACCCGTGAACGCCGAAAGAAAACCATTGATACCTCTCCTTTGTCTGAGCCGCTAAGCAGATGGGGTGAACTGACTATCCACGAAAAACACGAAGTAGCTGTTACAATGATTGACGTCATATACGTTTCGGACGATATGGGCGTTGATATTCAATTTAGTATTTAGAGTGTGTTTATGGGCGTTCCGCTAGCAAATACTATGCCTTTACCTCCCGTAATCTCATCAAGATACTGACATTTTGAATATAGATCCATAGTTTTTTGAATGTTTGCGTTAGTCGATAAACCTGATATATTGCTCATTTTTGTTGCTATCATAAGATTTTTAAATAAATGAGCCTCATCAACAAATAATTTATCAACGCCTAGCTGTTCAAAATCAATAACATCATCACGCTTAGGTGTTTCAAGCAATTTGCTCAGCTTTACTTCAAGATCTTCTTTCATCTTCTCCATCTGTTTGACAGTAAATGAATTTTTATCTGTACTTCTCGTACTTTCCAAAACTTCAGCCATTTCATCAATCTGCTTTTTTATTATTTTTGACTGAAATTTCTGAGATACCGGAACTTTAAGAAGCTGTGAATGACCTATAATTATTGCATCAAAATCACCGGTCGCAATTTTTGAAAATAATTTTTGTCTATTCTTTTTACTAAAGTCAGCAGCTGTCGCTACAAGAATATTTGCATTTGGATACAGCTTGAGGAAGTCAGCTCCCATCTGCTCTGTAAGATGTCCGGGTACAGCGATAAGTGATTTGTGATGCAGTCCCAGACGTTTGCCCTCCATCGCTGTCGCTATCATTTCAAACGTCTTGCCAGCCCCAACTTCATGTGCAAACAACGTATTTCCGCCGTATAAGGCATGTGCAATTGCACTTTTCTGATGTTCTCGAAGCTTAATTTCTGAGTTCATTCCCGGAAACTCCAAATGAGATCCGTCATATTCTCTCGGTCTTGTACTGTTGTATATAATATTATATTTTTCAACAAGTGCTTCTCTGCGTTCCGGATCTTTAAAAATCCATTCTTTAAAAGCATTCTGCATTAAATTTTGCTTATCCTGAGCCAATGTTGTTTCTTTCTGATTCAAAATACTTTTTTTCTTTCCGTCAGACAGTTCTATTGTATCTGTTACCTTAATCGGTCTGAGATTTAATGTATCTTCTAATATCTGATAAGCATTCTTTCGGCTTGTTCCATAGTTTGTATTTATAATCGAAGAATACGCATCAGATGATTTACCTTCTACCTTCCATTCTGCGGAATACGGTGAAAATTCTACATTAATTGCACGTTTGAGATATGAACTTGCCTTTAAGGAATCAAATAAAAATTCCTTTATGTATTTTGGATCTATCCATGTACAGCCTAATCTGACATCAATATCACTCGCTTCAAGTCTCTTTGGCATAGCAGCAGTAAGCGCTTCAATATTTACTGCAAATCTTTCATCATTGAGTGATTTGGCATAATTAAGCTTTGCTCTTATATTTCCCGATAGATATTCATCTGCTGTTTCAAGTTTATATTGACCTGAAACATCTTTTATTTCGGGATTTTCAAAGATAATCCCTTTAAGCTCAGCTTTTATCTGATCAGATTCAAGTCCTGTTAACTCGGACATGAATTTTAAATCAACAGATGCTTTTTTTGATATTGATATCGCCAATGCTTCCAAAGAAGTGTCTACATGATTTATCTCAACTTTTGGATTTATTGTTCTTTTTGTAAAAATAGGTGCTTTTTCGATGTTGCCGTCTTTATCAGTATATTCAAGTGACAATACCAATGGCAAGGACATATCTTCAGAAAATATTTTTTGATTATTACTATCGCTGATATAACCGAATTTGTCCTTAAATGTATCATACTTTGAATTTAATAAATACTGAAGCTTTTCAATTACTTCATTTGGTTCATCTTCCAGTTGAGCATTTATTAATGCTTTTAATGTATCTCTGATATCGACAAGACTTCTGATGCATTTTTCATTCTTATTCTTTTTTACCGGGATCATTGTATTGTCAGAATAATAAAATAAATTATCCTCAACAATTGTATAACTGAATTTTTTTATATCTGCCAGTATATCGATATTTGTATCGTTAAGAACATCATCAACATACTTTTTATCTGAAATACTAAAATTAATTCTTAAACTTGCTTTATTTAGCAGTTCTTTAAGTTCAATATCCTTAAACGGAACACACATTGTGTCATCTTCACTGCCGTACAATTTATTACATGGAACTATATCGCCCAGAACCATATCAGGATGCTCCAGAAAATAAGAATTTACAGTAAGACCATTTTCATTTTGAGCTACATGAACCCAATCAGGCTCAATTTCTATAGCTTTATCACGTTTCTGTAAAAAGATAATATCAGATGTAACCTCTGTAGTATTAAATGCACCACTCGGTAATCTGATTGCACCGATAAGTTCAGCTCGCTTTGCAATATATTTTCGTACATCCGGATTCTTCTTATCAAGAGTTCCTTTTGATGTAACAAATGCAACGATACCACCAGGCTTAACTTTATCAAGAGCTTTTGCAAAAAAATGATCATGAATATTAAAATTATATTGGTTATAACGTTTTTCGTTTAACTTAGAAGCACCAAACGGAACGTTACCTATAACCAGATCAAATGAATCATCATTAAACTCCGTTTTTTCAAAACCTGTAATCTGTATATCAGCATCCTGGTGCAGCTGTTTAGATATTCGTCCACTGATGCTGTCAACCTCTACACCATGTAATTCTGATTGCTTTCGCATACTATCCGGCATAAGTGCAAAGAAGTTTCCAACTCCCATTGCCGGCTCAAGGATTTTACCTGAATTAAAGCCATTGTTACTCAATGCCTTATACATAGAATCAATTACAACAGGAGAAGTATAAAATGCACTTAAAGTTGATTTTCTTGCAGCAGAATATTCTGCATCATTAAGTATTTCCTTAAGTTGAGTATATTCAGTCTGCCATTTATCATTGTTTTGATCAAATGCTTGAGGAATACCACCCCAGCCAGCATATCTTGACATAATAACCTGTTCATTTGCATCTGCCATTCTATTTTCAGACTCTATGCTTTTCAAAGTCTTAATAGCTTCAACATTCATTCTGAACTTAATTTTTGCTCCGCCATTAACTTCGTCACTTTCGTGATACTGATATGTAACCTTTTCAACATGCTCAGATACATTAATATCAGAATTTTTATCATCAAACATGGAAAGCTGTGAATTTTCTGAAGCCAAGATCTCATTGTTTTCTATTTCCTGACCTTGTTTTTTCAGAATTTCTGACTTCGGTTCTTCCGGATATAACTCTTTAACAGAATTATCAGAACTGCTATACTTATCAATAACTGACTGTGCATATTTTATTTTCTCTCTATGGGTTAACGGATCAGCGTTGTTTAAAATATAGTTTGCCTGTTTTATGTGACTTTCAATATCAGACTTAGTAATATAATTTTCATTATCTATAAAATATTTAATTTTCTGTGAAATATCACTCCACGTAAAATTTATCTTCTGCTTTCCATAAGGAGTATTAAAAGAAAATTCATATCCATTGTTATCATACTTACTGTAGGTAATTGGTGAGGTTGCATGTGATCCGGAGCCATATTCATCTATTAAAAATTCTGCAAATTCATCAGCAGACGGATCAGTTAAATAAAATTCATATATCTTAAATTTACTGCCAATATTACTACTGCCTGATAACAATTCTCCGTCAATTTCAGACGTCAAAAACTGCTCATCATAAAAGGTCTGTGATTTTGAATCAACAGCTGCATCATCATTATCATCAATTAAACGAATATTATTTCCTTCATTATTATCTCGTCTGCTGCTGCTCTGTAGTTGTTCATCAGACCCACCCATTTCATCATGTCGGTTATTTTCAGAGTTTCGTCCGTCCCATCCGCTTCCGCCATTAACTGAATGATCTGCTGCTGCATTTCGAATGCCTTGTTGTCTATCTCCTGAAGATGTTGATTCAGAGTGTTGTTCAGGATCATCTCCTGATACAGAACGTCCTTTTCCTCCTTCAGATATTTTTCTCTCATTCTTCCCCAGTGTTTGATCTCCACCGGTTCCTCCAGACTCTGCTCGAAGAACGGAAGATATGTTTCCGTAACCGGATCCAGAGTGTAAACTATTCCATTCTCGACTACTGTCTGAGGCAGATTTTCCTTGATTTCGTTCATTGATTCTTTGTCCATTTTCAGTACTTCCTTTCTGTTTTACAGCCAAGCCTACAGTTAACTCAACCTGGCGAATTGTATTTTTTGAAATTACACTTAACGATTGTCCCAGAAGGACAGCAAAACGACTATCTAACTGATTAATTTTACTGAATGTATCCGGGTTAAGAAGGCTCTTGACATTAATTCCGCAACGCTGACACAGAGAATACGCTACACTCGTATGCAATATTTCACTAAAAGCAGATGCAATTTCAGGAGTAAACGGAATACCAAGCTCACTTGCCTTTAATTTAAGCTGAGCATCATACTTAGAAATATAGTTATCAGTCTCCTTTGCTGCCATAAAAATAAGGCTTTTAGCAATATTGTCAGACGAATAATGATATCGGGATAAAATCATCGCATGCACATCAGATTCTTTTGCTGATGTCAGACTCCATCGATAATCATCCGGATTTCTCGACAACCCATCCTGATTAGGAACGGTATCTTCCACAGCATAGACATAATAAAGCTTTTTATTCTCTTTGTTGAGCAAAGCTATGCCCTTTGTACCCGGTTGAATACGCAAATGCATTTTATCATTATCTGTCCAAAAATCAAAGCTTGCACAAGCCTTGGTTTCCGGACGCTGAGCATGAATCATCAGCTGCTCATCAAAGCTATATTTATACATCGCCGATAAAGTATCCAAGAATGAAATCCATCTATCAGGAGTATCAAGCAAGTGGTTAAGAGTATCTTCAGCCAATTGTTCGTATCGTTCATATTTATTCAATCAACTTATCCTTCTTCCTTATATTTTATCACTTTAAAGCGTTGAAGTCAATACTTTTTCTAATTATTTTTACATTGTCTGCTATTCAGGCGGTCGCACACGTGCTTCCCTTTCCCATGGGGTGTTTTTATTTTTAAAATCTGAATTTTTCTCATTGAAAAAACATCTGACAAAACCATAAAAAGCTCAGTTCCGACATTTCAGTCGAACAATTACTGCCATTAAATATAAGCATATATCGCCCTTATCCTCCCATAAAATAGAATCCTATATTTTTTTTTTTTGATAGAAAACGTATTTAAGTGGGTTTATATATGTAGCTCATATTTGTACTACCCTAGCTATGAATCATCAAAAATATAAATTTTATA
>CALMUA010000218.1 GCA_937872775.1 uncultured Ruminococcus sp. | reverse complement strand
TTGTACAATTACAATAATTTTTTATATCACTATATACAATTATACATATTTGTTGTATAATTTCAAGGGGTAAATATTTGTGAAGTACTTTTGTACCATATAATACAATACCAAGGAGAGTTCAATGCAAAAAAAATATATATACATGATTCTTACTATGACCGATACCTTTATTGCCAGAGGTATTCGTTTTATTACAGGAAAGCCATACAGCCATTCATCTCTTGCATGTGACGAGGATCTTACTGAAATGTACAGCTTCTGCCGTGACAAAAAGGAAACTCCTCTGCCTGCAAGCTTTAATCATGAAAATATAAATACTCAGATTTTCGGACTTTTTGATAATGTACCCTGTGAAATTTACCGTCTGGAAGTTACTGATGAACAGCACGCCAAGTTTATTGAAACAATGAAGCACTTTATAAGCAACAAGGATCTGTATTCATACAATCTTAAAGGCTTTTTTCTTATGGCTTTACATATTCCAAACAGCTCCAGATATAAGTTTGTCTGCTCGGTATGGGTTGCCTTTGTTCTGGGCAAGACCGGAATTGATCATAATTTCAAAAAGCATTTGTCACTTATTGAGCCTGAGGATCTGCGTAATATTGAAGAAGCAGAGCTTTTTTACAAGGGCAATCTAAAGGAATATCCAGAGTTCCTTAAAAACCTTAAAAACAAAGAAACGGATGCAGATGCACGCAAAACTATATCACTGATCAAAAATCCGCATAAAATCAGAAATAGTGTAGCATTATAAGTCCTGATATAACTTCTGTCGGTGAAGCCGGCTCAACATTGTGAACATTCATATTACACTAACAGCCGGATTGAACATGCAGATACAATGTTTCAATCCGGATTTTATTTTATCGCGGGGTAAATATAAATGGCGTTTTAATGTACCTCTGCAATACCTTAACGTTTTGATTTTCGGGCAGAATTGCCTAACTATCTTGTTAAAAAGGAGGAAACAAAGTTGAAAAAAACTTTTAGAGTGAATGAAAAAAAGCTGTCTTTACGCTATAATAAACAGCTTTTTATTGTAAATATACCTGCAATAAGCATTGCCCTTACCCTGCTTATCATATCTACTGTAATATTTCCGCATATATCACAGCCGACTATTGTGATATGCATTGCTTTTTATGCCCTTAACGGAACAGTTGCTTTCAGCTTTGTAACCTGCCTTATCGGTTCAGTAAAGGCGTCTATCCGGATTAATGCCCACAAACAGAACACCTATATAGAAATACTTAACTCTGATATGGTTGTATCTCAGCATATGCAGACCATGTTTCGCGGCGGAAAGCGTGTTCACTACAAAAAGCTGTGGGTTATACGTCTCAAGGATATTAAGGATGCAAGCTACTGCAAAGGAACTATTACTATAAACGCACCTGCACGGCTTTTTTATCAGAATACAGAATGGCTTAAATATAAATGCGGTGATTCAGGGATAAACTTTGATCATTGGTGGTATAACGAAAACGGCGGGATTTCAGTACAAACTGTAGAATTTGTGGATTATTATACTTACGGTGAAGCTGTTGTAAAAAGAATTCTCTACTGCAGTAATAAATATAAGCAGAAAGAGGAACGCTATCTTCGTTTCAGGGAAGAAATGCTTAACATTGCAGCGAACACAGGCAATCCTCCGGAAGTTTCTCCAAAAGATAAGCCGTCAGGGAAAAAGAAGACATCAGCAGGAACAGCCAGCAGCAGTCGTTAATAAAGGTTTATCCTGTTGTTCAGTATGACAAAGGAAATGCCGTCTTCTGTACTGTTTACTTGAAAAACAACCATAGGTTCTGTATTCATAATATTATACGAGTTTTTGTAAACTGTAATATATCCGTAAATAAATACAGATAGTAATATAATAGCAGACAGCGTAAGGACAGCAGTTCTGCGCTGTTTTTGTTTTTCTTCGATAACTATATTAAAGTTGAACAGCCCTGTAAATTTGTTTATTAAAGTCCTCATTTATTATACAGTCCTTTGCATATTAGCTTATTATGTATCATCCGAAATAGACAGAAGTGCTTCTGAAAGTGATTTTCCTATAAGCTGACCTGAATAGACAGCCTGATCTATGCTGTTTGCATGACCTCCAACCTCAACAAGAATTGAGCCTGTTGTAAGATCCTGATTATATTTTCTGTAGTCAAAAAGAACAGGACGTGTAAGTGTCGGATAATCTGACTCCATCTGCTGCTGAAAAAGTGACGTGAACCTAAAATTCTTCATGTAGTCCGGCATACCAGATCGGAAGAGCACACGTCTGAACTC
>CALMUA010000217.1 GCA_937872775.1 uncultured Ruminococcus sp. | reverse complement strand
CTATGAGGGTATCAGGGTAAGCTTCAGAAGTCACATCGAATAAAATAATTTAATTTGCTTCGTACGTACGTCCGACGCAGGTACGCAAGTACGAACCGTTTTTAACTAAGTTTTTTGAAAGGAACAGATTTATGCCACGAATGAGCAAAAGAAAGAAGGACGAATGGTCGTTCTTCCTTAACATTATAAACAGAAAAGAATACAACAAATTGTGTCGCAGCTGTCGGCATGATTGCAAGCAAAGCTTTCGTTCTGTTGTTATTGAATGCCCGAAATATCTTTCAAAACGTAGCAGTCGTAAACAATGATTTCTTGAAAAAGTTAATCAGCCCTGCTGGGCGAGATAGGATGACAGCAAGCATAGCATTTGTCTAGACACTCTTGAATTTCTATCGAAAATCAAATCGTTGACAGATGCAAATTTCTCGCGAAATTTTCTTGTTGGGATAATCCCAAACCCTTTTAAATGAGCTTACGTTCAGATTATGAAAAAATCAATTTTGGAGGTATAGTTTTTGAAGATAATTTTATCGCAGTTAGCGTGACGATAAGGAGGACTTTTTAATGGAAATAAATTATAATTCCGAACCTAATTTAACCGAATATAAAATTGGAAATACAACGTACGTTGTAACTATTAAATTTAATAAAAGCGGTGAAAATCTTGAGAATATAATTTCTCGGCTTATCGCCAGAGATATTGAAGAAGCAGCCTGAAAGTATGGACTTTTACAGCAGATTGTGATATTATATATGTATCATAATCCGCTGTTATTTGTCGGAAAGTGAGGATAAAATGTTAACAGACAAAATTACAGCGTTATATTGTCGTTTAAGTAATGACGATGATTTACAAGGAGAAAGCAACAGCATCACAAATCAGAAAAATATTCTTCTGAAATTTGCACAGGATAACGGTTTTTCCAATCCACAATTCTATATTGATGACGGTATTTCTGGAACGACATTTGACCGTCAAGGTTTTAAAGATATGTTGAAAGATATAGAAGCTCATAAAGTGGGTACGGTTATTACAAAAGACCTTTCCAGGCTCGGGCGTGATTATCTTAAAACAGGTGAGTTTATCGAAATTGTTTTCCCTGATTACGATGTACGGTATATTGCAATCAATGATAATGTTGATACTCAGCGCAATGAAAATGAAATGATGATTTTCAAGAATGTTTTCAACGATTGGTACGCTCGTGATACAAGCAAGAAAATCCGTGCTGTATTTAAGGCAAAGGGTGAATCGGGAAAGCCGCTTGCAAATAAACCGCCATATGGTTATATTAAATCTGAGAATAATAAAAATCAATGGATTATCGACGAGGAAGCCGCAAATATTGTCAGAAGGATTTTCAGAATGTGCATTGACGGTTATGGTCCTGCACAAATTGCCAAAGCCTTAACAGCCGACAAAATTCTGATACCTACTGCCTATGCTCAGTCTAAAGGCAATATAAGTTTGAGAACCTATAAATGTCCGACACGTTGGGGAGAGCAAACGGTAAATAAGATACTCGACAAACTGGAGTATGCAGGTCATCTTGTTAATTTCAGAACACATGTTAAGTCATATAAGCATAAAAAGCGTGTGGAAAATTTAAAAGAAGATTGGTTGATTTTTGAGAATACCCATGAAGCAATAATTTCTCAGCATGATTTTGATTTGGTGCAGGAACTGCGAAAGAATAAACGCAAAGTTCAAAAATGCGGTGAAATCAATCCTTTTTCGGGAATGGTTTATTGTTCAGATTGTGGGAGCAAAATGTATCTTTGTCGTTCCAGAAGCCTTACTGATGACCAAGAACATTTAAAATGTGCAAAGTATGCAAAGGATAAAGATGACTGCACAGCACATTTTATCAGGACTGCTGTTCTTAAAGAAATTGTGGTAAATGAGCTTAGGAAGTTACTTGAAACTGTAAAGGCAGATGAAGAAAAATTCATAAACATGGCATTACAAAACTCGATGCAGAAGCAGTC
This sequence comes from uncultured Ruminococcus sp., assembly GCA_937872775.1. Taxonomy (GTDB): domain Bacteria; phylum Bacillota; class Clostridia; order Oscillospirales; family Ruminococcaceae; genus HUN007. The sequence continues at coordinate 2,694 of CALMUA010000217.1, read as the reverse complement.
CTCAGAACTTAAAACAGCTAAGAAAACGCTTGCTCAATCAGAAAAGCGAATTTCAGAACTTGACAGGTTATTTACAAGGCTTTATGAGGATAATGTTTCTGGCAAAATTTCTGATGAGCGTTTTGAAACGATGTCTAAAAGTTATGATGAAGAACAGAAGAAGCTGAAGCAAGGCGTGTCTGAACTGGCAGTGTTTATTGAAGCCAAAGAGCAAAAATCATCTGATATTTCACAGTTTATCGAAATTATTCGAAAGTATTCCGAGATAATCGAGCTTACGCCTGAAATCATGCACGAATTAATCGAAAAAATAGTTGTTCATGCTCCAGATAAATCAAGTGGTCATAGAGTGCAACAAATTGATATTTATTATCGTTTTAACATCGCTGTTGCTTCCGCAGTCGCTGATAGTATGATTTATGACAAAAAAAGAAAGATTGCGTAGCCGTTACTACGCAACCTTTACATAAACTTCTTTACCGCCCTCTGTTTTATTCCCTGGTCTTTTTCTTTTCAGTGATGTGCGATTTCTTCTCTTAGCTGAATAATACGTTTTTCAAGTAGTTCGTTCTGCTGTTGCAGAAGTACAAGCTGTTCATCACGAAACTTATCTTTAATTTTTTTTCTTTTTCGGAGTGCTGCCACTCTGGCAGCTGTCTTTTCCCGTTCTATTTTTTTGGAACAATCGGAGCAATATCTAATGCTTATATGCGAAAAATAATCTGAATTTTCTATATTAGAAATTATCAATCCGCAGTTCTGACAGTATTTTATCTCTTTCATTTTGCCCCTCCCCTATTCAAATCCATGATGTTTCCGTTATCGTTTCCGTTACAACGGTACTGAAGATTTTTAATTTCATTGGCGAGAGAGGAGCGAAGTCTTTGACGTTCTTTATGTAGCAGTTTTAAAATATCATGAGATGAGTTATTAGCAACGATCTGAATACCAGTGTTATTGGTTGGCATTGAAATATTGATAGCGGTTGCCCTTTCTTCCGGTTCACATATCTCTATTTCGGTAATCATATCTTCTATGCTCTGAAGGTTGTCTTTTAGTTCATTAAGGTGGTCAATTTGTTCCGATATTGTAACAAAATCAATATCATCATGTTTGTCAGTAGCTTTATTCTGGACAGAATGTGCATCCCTTTCAATTGCCTTAAACACAAGAATAAAGCAACCAATGGAAAACAATACTGAAATAAATGTTGTCATTTATGTTCATCCTTTCGGTTGACGAAAGGTCTGAAAGGCTGTATAATTACGATATCAGACCTTCCGAGGTTTGTGTTGTAATAAGCAGTCTGGAACTTAGCGAGGGTAACAGACTGCTTTTTTGTGTGCCATTGGGACATACCAGATTATTTTTTGGCGTGTCACAGTGACACACTTATTTATTTTTTTTGGTGTTTTTACTGAATGTAACAGCAAATTGATCAAATTTATCAATATCATATGATTGCTCCGGAACGTTGGCTTTTTCGGTGCTAACTTTGTTATCAATGTCACCTTGTATAAGTTTGAGGAAATAATTAAACCTGTTCTTTATCGGTTTTCCCTTTTCTTTATTGCGTTCATCGGCAGAATTCAGCTTTGCGTATTTCTTGGCTAAATAATGATAACGTGCAATGTCAGTTCCTAGATCTTCACTATCAGGAAGTCGGAGCAAGCATATTGTTTCAAAAATTTCATTCATTTGTGTTGGAGTAAATTCGTCTTTGACAGCTTCCGCAAGCAATCCCAGCTTGTCATCAATATCATATTCATGTTTAGGAACATCATCAAATGTAAGCTGGTTTTCATCAATTTCAGAACATTCTTTGATAATTTGAAACCTTATACCAGTTACTCGTCTGCCTTTTTTTACTGAAATATAAGTAAATTTTATATCAGTTTTTTCATTGACTTCTGCAACTGCTTTATCAATAACATCTCGCTTGAAATACTTGAAATTCAAATAAGTTTCATTGTTTTTAATATCAAGTCGCTGTTCTCGAAATTCGTCGAGAGGGATAACCCAATCTAAACGATAACGTTCTTTACGCAAATACAAGTATAAAAGAAAGCTATACTTGCTTGTTAGAGAAAGAATATTTTTCAGTTCATACTGCAAGTAACCGAGTTGCTCTATACCAAAAAAAAGTTGCTTTGCATCTTCAGAACAAGAAAGAGTAATAGTCCATTGTTCATATTCATCTTTTTCACAGGTTGCACAAGTAAATAATGAAAACAGCTTATATCCCTTTTCGGTTGGAACGTCAACAACTTTCTGAAGCATAGATTTTATGTATTTTTTCAGGGTCTGAGGACGTGTGTCTGTAAGTCCCAAAAGCTGTTCATATTCAGCTTTTGTAAACGTTACTGTACGGCATTTTTCATCGTGGGAGTTAATTCGTGAAAGGTATGTATCAAGAATTTTCAACTCACCAAGTTCAAAAGGAACAGTCCGCATAAGGAGCAACGGCTCACTTTTTTGAACAAGATACGTATCGTTCAAATTACCGTCAAGTACCGTAATTTCTGATTTTTTAGCCATTTTTATCACCTCTGAATATAAGTATAACATATAGGTGATAATTTGTCAATACACTCTCACCTATCGCCGACGACATTCCCACCTATCGCCGACGACACTCTCACCTATCGCCGACGACACTCTCACCTATCGCCGACGACACTCTCACCTATCGCC
>CALMUA010000216.1 GCA_937872775.1 uncultured Ruminococcus sp. | reverse complement strand
CTGAACACTCTTTCCCTACACGACGCTCTTCCGATCTTCTGTTGTCCCCCTTTTTTATGTTATCTTGCCTTTTCATATAGTACATTCAATCTATAAAATCAAATGTGGACACTTTTTATTAACAAATTTTATTATACATTATATAATTCTATTTTGAAATAATTTTTACAATAAATCTTTAAACGATTATATTTGTATACAGACAAAGACAACCATATTTTCACGGTTTTATAGCTATTGAAAACCGGTTTATATGATCGTCTTTTATTTGTATTTAGCTTTTGTTCTATATCTGCAAATGGATAATTCTGTTTTATATATAATAAGTATGCTTAGTGTTAGTCATTTTTTGGCTGGAACAATATTATTTCTTTTTCTGTCAATGGTGCACCCTCGTATTGTATATCCGTATTATAATAAAAGCTACTTATTATACCATAGTCATCTTTTACATATATTTTATTAAAGATTTCTGATATATTGTCAAATTCAACCATTTTATTCTGATTCATATCATAAACACAAGGTATCTGTTCATGTGAATAATCTGAAAAAGCAATAAAATTATTGTTTGAGTCTGATATCTGTATTGAACGCTCTGATTTAGGATACTGGCTTAATATTTTTTCACCTGATTCAAGATTTTTTATTATTGAAGACCATGGTTTATCCCAATACGATTCATATACAATATTGTCTGTGACGTCAATACCAACTATATTTTTTTCAACATTATAACTGTAACTATCATTACCTTCAATTACTTGTATCGTATCCTCTAACCCTGTTTTCGGATTTGTAATAAGTGCTGCAACAGAGTCTTTTATAAGCACAGGTATTAAAGCATTTTCACGTACAAGAGTCAATTCACCAGTTAAAAGATCAAACTTATAAACAGCAAAATCCTTATCTGACACTGTTTCAAATCGTGTACATACATCAAAATAAACAACATTATTATATAAAAGAACATTATTACTTATCTGAACGCCATTATATACTGAAGTCATATCTTTATATATAACCCCGAATGTTTTTTTATTGATATCATAATACGATAACGATGGGGTATTATACAAGTATTCTACATCATCATTATTTCTAATTATAAGATAATCGTCTGAATACTCCATTATTAAATCATTTGATCTAATATTTACTATTTCAGAATAAGAATTATTTTTAAAATCATATATTCCGACCTGTTTCTCACCCCCATCTAAAATAAGAGTTACATACACTTTTTCCTTGTTAAATATGTCTTCAACACGATATGTACATCCGTTTATTGTTTCCGGCATTTTATAAGGCGGACTGCACTCATATATATCTTGTGCAGAAATTTTATCTACATTTAAATTAAAATTATGATCTATAAATTCACGATTAACCTGAGTATCATAATCATCCACACGAGTATCAGAGTCAAAAATTGTCTCAACTATTCTCCATTCATTATTTAATCTTACAAAAATAAATTTTATAGTTCCTGTTTGTTCATCACCCATTTTATATTTCTTGACTGCCGTAAACGTATCCTCACCATAATCAGATATCTCTGCAGGTATATCTGACCATCCATCAAAGAGCCATTCTTTTCCGTATTCTTGTTGTAGCACATATAGCTTTCTGTCTTTTTCTAAAAAGTTATATTCAATATTTATACTATACCATTCTTCTACATCTGTTTTTGGATATACACTTTCAACAAACGCATATATATCCTGTTTAGTTGAAAATCTGGGATCTGAAACCTTATAATAAGTCATTCCGTTTAAAGAGTACTCATCACTGTAATCCGTTATTGCACGTTTCTCCCCAGTGCCTGTCAGAACGTTTTGGATTTGCTCATATTTTAACACCATTTCTTCTACAATTTTTCTATATTTCTCAACATAATCTGTGTCCGCTTTATCCGTTTCTGTATTTTCAGTTGCCTGAGATACTGATGTCTCCGTAGTTTCCTCACGCTGGGATGTTACAACAGGATTTTTGGTGTCCGGATCTGGTGTTTTTATATTGTTATTTATAAGTACTAAACCTGTGACAAGAAGCAGACATGCAGCTGCTGCAAATGCTGTTCTGTGCCATTTAGGAGCCGTATATTTTTTTACTTCTGCTTCTTTTTCTGATTTATCACTGCCTTCTGAGTTTTCCAATATACCCAGCTTCTTTTCACAGAGTTTTAATATTCTCTCTTTTGCTGCCTCATCAAGGCCTTGTGAGCACTCTGATATTTCTTCTACGGTTTTATCACTCATCATATATAAATCCGGCAATCCGTCATTATTGTTTTTGTTGTTCAAAGCTTAACACCCTTTCTTTTTTATATTTCTTGTATCAGAATTTTTTTAAGGTATTGTCGTGCTCTTATGCTTCTTTTATGAACTGCAGCCGTTGTCATTGAAACAAGCTTTGATATTTCTTCTGCAGATTTATCATAAAAAAACTGCTGTATAATAATAGTCTTATCAGGCTCTCCCAACGAACGGATTTTCTGCCACAAAAGTTCTCTTGCAGATTTCTTTTCTATATTGTCCTCTACTGAAAAATCATCTGATATTATAGAGTCTTCTTCCCCTTCATCAATTGAAATGTGCTTTCCATGATAATTTACAAGCCTTCTGTATGTATCAATTGCAGTACGTTTTGCAATTATGCTGATATATCCTTTAAGTGAACCGTTTGAAGTATTATAGTCCCCAATACTTTTAAAAATCTCAACAAAAACATCACTTACGCAGTCCTCGATATCCTCTCGTCCTGCAGTATGCTTTAGCTTATTCAGAACAATCGCATATACTAAACTTCCGTACTGATCTATTAATGCACGTCGTCCACGCTCAGGTGAATTCAGCATTAACGATTTCCATTCCACATCATTCACTTTTTGTCCCCCTTTGTTATGTTATTTTGCCTGTTCATATAATACATTCGATTTACAAAATTAAATGTGGACACATTTTTAGTAAATTTTATTTTATTATACACTACAATTTTCTGTTAGTACAATATTTTGCTATACAATAATTTTTATTGACGTGATCAATACTTTTTGTACACAGGTCAAAAAGCTTATATTTTGGATATATTGTACTATTCTTTAAACAATTTTATACTTGACAAACAGCATATTTAATGAGATAATTTAAATAGATAGTTTTAGTTTTTAGAAGAAAATTTATTATTTTATGTAAAATAACAAGGAGGAATTTTAATGAAAAAGCTAGTAGCTTCAATACTGGCATGTTCAGTTCTGCTTACTTCTGTAACTGCTGCATTACCGGGAACAGAAACAGCAGAGGCTGTTGAATCAATCAATTATGCTAAGGCACTGCAGCAATCGTTATATTTTTATGAATGTCAACAGGCAAATGAACTTCCTGAATGGAACCGTGTTGAATGGAAGGGCAACTGCACAATGGATGATTATATCAAGGGTGGATGGTACGATGCCGGAGACCATGTAAAATTTAATCTTCCTATGGCATATTCAGCAGCAATGCTCTCATGGGGTCTTTATATGTACGGTGATGCTGTTGAGCAGATAGACCAGTACGAAATATACCAGAATAACCTCGAATACACTCTTGATTATCTTGCAGACTGTGACCTTGGAGATGAAGTAGTTTTTCAGGTAGGAAACGGAACAGAAGACCATACATGGTGGGGACCTGCTGAACTTCTCGAATATGCAATGGTAGAAGGCTCATATTACAAAAGACCATACTACACAGGCACAGGATCAGCTGTATGCGGTGAAATGGCTGCAGCACTTGCGGCCGGTGCAGTAGCACTCAAAGACAAAACAGACAAAACAGACAACTACATAGAGCACGCTGAAAATATCTTTAAAATTGCTGATACATCAAAGAGCGATGCTGATTATAACGGCAGTGACGCATCAGGCTTCTACCGCTCAAGTCATTTCTATGACGAACTTTTCTGGGCTGCAAACTGGCTGTATATAGCAACAGGCGATCAGGCATACCTTAAAAAAGCTACATCATATATACCAAACCTCGGAAAAGAGCTCGGAACAAGTGACCTTAAGTATTCCTGGACACAATGCTGGGATGACGTTCAGCAGGGTGGTATGTTGCTTTATGCAATAAATACTCAGGATAAAACATATATCAATCAGGTTGAAAAACACGTTTCTTACTGGACAAATGATGTTAAGGAAATAGATGGCGGTCTCAGATGGCTCAGTGAATGGGGCTGTCTCAGATATGCAACAACAGCGGGATTTATAGCTTCTGTTGCATGTGATACAATATTAAAGGATTCACCTGACAAGGATTCATACAAAAAGTTCTATGAACAGCAGATAAACTATTCACTTGGCGACAACCCAAGTAACAGATGTTATGTGGTAGGATTTGATGAATCATCACCTACATGTCCTCACCACAGAACAGTTCATGGGTCATGGAAAAATGACCTTAAAGTACCTACAGAGTCACGTCATATCCTTTATGGTGCCCTCGTCGGTGGTCCTTTAAGTGACGGTTCATATGAAGATGACCGTGGAAACTTTATGAACAATGAGGTTGCTACAGACTATAATGCAGGATATACAGCACTTCTTTGCAAAATGATATCCGAGTACGGCGGAAAAACAGATTCTAGCTTCCCTGTGCCTGAACAGAGAACTCCTGAATATTATGTTGATGCCACAGCAAAAACCAATGATGCCTCAGGATCAACAGTAAGCCTTAAGTTTACTAACCACACAGCATGGCCGGCAAGAATTCAGGACAATATGTCATTCCGTTATTATATTGATATTTCAGAGGTTATAAAAGCTGGATATTCTGCATCTGATGTTGTTGTAAGATGTGACAGAAACCAGAGTACTATGTACAGTGACAGCAAACCGGCTGTTATTTCAGAACTTAAACAATATGACGGAAACATTTATTATGTTGAAGTATCTATGCCTGATGGTAAAATAGCATTGCCTATTTCAGAAGGAAGACATCAGTGTGAATTCTTATTAGCATTCGTATTCCCTAACTACGGCAGCGGATGGGATGCAACAAATGACTTTTCAAATAAAGGACTCGGTGAATCTCCTATAATGGCTGAAAATATCCCTGTTTACTATAACGGAGAACTTGTTTTCGGTTGTGAGCCTGACGGAACAAAGGCAACTATTCCAACTGTTACCGAAAGACCTTCTACAACAAAAGTTACTGAGAAAACTGGAACTACTAAGGCTACTGAAAAAACCACAACTACTAGAGTAACTGAAAAAACTACAACTACCAAGGCACCTGAAAAAACTACAACTACTAAAGCTACAGAAAAAACCACAACTTCTAAGGTAACTGAAAAAACTACATCATCTGAAAATCCCATATCTACAGACCCAAAGATTTATGGTGATGTAACCGGAGATAAAAAAGTTGACATTTCAGATCTTACATTACTGTCATTATACTTTTTAGGCGATGCTACTTTCACTTATGAACAGAAAGAGCTCGGAGATGTAAATGGTGATGGAACAGTTTCACTGCCTGATCTTCCTCATTTAAAACAATATATCATGAAGGATCCTATAATACTGGGACCAATAGCATAATGCATTAATTAAAAGTAATATAAGACAAATAGGAGCAGGGTATACATAAAACCCTGCTCCTTTTTTTCTTAAAAACATTAAAACAATACGCATAATAAAAAAATAATGGCCTGAATTGACTGTACTCTGCATCAATTCAGGCCATCGCTTTACAGCAATTTTTTTAAGTATTTAAATTATCACCTTGTTTAATCTGCATATTCTGATGTAATGCCCAGATACTCTTCAAGACATAATCCGCTGTTATATACTTTTTCTGCAAATTCAGTACCCAGATATCTGATATGCCAAGGTTCATATTTGTATCCTGTTATATTATCTTTTCCTTCAGGATATCTTATAATAAATCCGTATTTGTAACAGTTTTCTGCAACCCATATACCTTCATCTGTATAAGCAAAGCTGTCTTCTATTGAATTAAGATCTAATGCAAGTCCTGTCTGATGCTCTGAATGTCCCGGTCTTGCTGAATATGTATCAGCAGCTTCCTTTCCATTCCTGGAAACATAACGATTATAAATAGCATCCTGAAGCTCATAGCTTCTGTAATCTGAAGAATTATTAAGACTAAGCCCCTGAGCGGCTGCATCTGCGGCCATCTTATCGAATGCCTTCTGCGTTTCTGTAGTAAGCTTTCCCGGTGCATAAGAAGCAGGAAGAGGATATGTCTTATTTACAATAAGTATACCCTGAATGTAAGTCGGTTCTATTTCTGCCTGATTAGATGGTGGTGGCGACTGTGTCTGATATGTCTGTTCCTTGGTTTCTTCATTTAACTCAGTTTCTTGTTTTATATCCGGTATACTGTCATTCTTTTCTGAATTATTATATGCTGCACTGCTGTCTGATACAGAAGACCCGCTTTCTTCAGGTTCACCTCCTGCATATACTACAGAACCAGATACATTTGCAGTTACTTTTTTTGTATTTCTGGCTGTAGACGTTGCTGTCGTATCAGTGATTTTTTCAGACTGTCCTGTTTCTGTCACATGTGGTTTTACATTAACATTTTCATTAATTTTACCACACCCTGCAGATAATAATGATGCTGCTATTAAAATTGCCAATGCCGATATTCTTTTTTTCATTTTACTCTTTTTTACCTTCCATTCCCAGAATTATATCTTCATGCATTATATATTGCTTGTATGTTGTTAAATCTACAAGATTAATCTCATCATCTCTGACTACATCAGCGTTTTTCGATGCTTCATCAGAAAGTGTGTAATCCTTAAGCAAATACAATGATAATAATGTCATATCTGTAATGTCACAGGAATTGTTACCGTCCAAATCACCAGGATCAATCGATTGATCTATCCATATGGCCTTAAATTCAGGACTTTCTCCGAACTTTTCAATTCTTATATGAAAGTTACCGTCAGGTGCATAATACCTGCCCTTAAGATCCCATCCAAGAAGCTTTGAACCTTCCTTTGAAAATGTACATTCAGGAAGCTTCAGATCAGTATCATACGTCTGGATAATTTTATCCATTTTCCCGGTTCCGCCATTTGCATTAAACCCGATAGCTATTTTTATTGGTGTCCACTTTGCTTCAATAACTGTGTCCTTATCAGGAATGACATATGTTTCTTCCAGTTTATATGATTTATCAATTAACGGATCATACCAGCCGTTAAGCTTATAACCAAGTCGTGCAAGTCTTGAGCTGTCAGGAAGTTCGACCTTGGAACCCGGATATTTTACAAATGATATTTCCTTCTGACTAAGAACTCCGTCACTTGTACCTGTGCTGTATGTCAGAGTTATCGGATTAAGCCAGTCAGGACAAACATATGTATCCTTTTCAGGCATTATAAACGTTGTTCTTGGAGCATAGTATTCTCCGTTTACCAGCCATCCGTTAAACTGAGCCTTTCCATTAAACATTGCATAATTGGGAAGTAGAATTTCTGTTCCGGGAACTACAGTGTGATCTACAAGCGGAATATTATATCCGTATTTTGAAAGATCTTCGTATGTAAGCATATAGACCGCAGACCATACTGCTGTAAGTTTTATGTTTTCAGTAGGCATTTTAATTATCTGGCCTCTTTTGTAGGTATTGACTCCGTCGGTCCATCCTATATGGGAATATCCTTCACGTTTTAATGCCCATACAGAGAGTTTTACATCTTCTCCTCCAGCCACAGGATCTGTCTGTGATATCTTTCCTTCTCCGCCGTTTAAATCATATTGTATGGTATAGAGTGTTTTTACATCAGTTACTGTTGTCTGTTCCGGAACAGTTTTATCGGCCTCCTCTTCAGCCGATATTCCTGTTATTCCAAATGAACCAATACTGATAATTGCAGCACAAATAAATGAGATATATTTTAAGTTATGCATTTTTTGATATTCCTTCCAAATTTAAATTACTGAGCTCCTAGTTTTACAGGGTCCTTCATAATATACTGTTTCAGATGTGCCATATCTGCAAGATCAGTTTCACCACTTGCATTTACATCACCAGCTGCTATCTGCTTATCATTAAACATAACGTCTTCTAAGAAGTATAATGACAACAATGTAAGATCTGAAATGTCGACTTTTTTATCTCCATTAACATCTCCCGGTGCAAGTTTGTCAGGTTCTGTAGGATACTTCTTTGATGTTGTTGTTTTAGCTGTAGTTACAGGCTTTTGTGATATCTTTGTTGTTGTAGTTTTTTCTGTTGCTGTTGTTACAGCAGGTTCAGTTACAACCGGAACAGAACCATCAGGCTCAATACCTCCTACAAGAACGCCATCATTGTATACACATATATAATCCGTTCTCTCTACTGTTCCAAGGAAAGGATTTTCTTCAAGTCTTATTCCCTTGTGACTCCAGTCATCTTCTGTATTCCATGAATTTTTCCATGCATATGTTCCAACTGCAAACTGATATTTTTTGTTTGAATTTGCTATGGCATATCCGTCCCACGTAACCTCTACATAATAAATATTATCTTTATAATGGTGCGGTCCTGAAATTACTCCGTCATGTCCGTCCGTTTCTTCATATGCCTGATCGTATAATTCCTCTACGGTCATATTGGATGGGTCTACAGATGACATTCCGGTAGCATCAAAGAAATATCTTACTGATGTATTCTTTGATGGCTTTGCAACATTACCTGATACATAGAATGTTATTTCTGACGTCTTTGGCCCGTCTGTCTGCACAATTTCAACACTGAAGGCATTTACCCAGTATGATTCCGGGCCCTGCTCAGGTGTAACAGGATCAGGTGGAAAGTCAGGTGTTATTTTCATAGTATCATCCTTATAGAAATGATACAGTCCTGCACATGCACCTACAAATGCCGCATTATAGTCAATTGTTACTTCATTGTATATCCAGTCTGATGTAATATCATTATGTTCATCCTTGGCATCAGGGCCTCCTACAAGTGCACCATACAGAACATATCTATGCTCGCCCGGGTCCTCACATTTTGAAAGACCTGAAGCCGCTCTGTGATGTGGATATTTAACTGAATTGTCACTATAGCCTACAACATAGCATCTGTTGAGAGGGTTTTCTCCGATAAGATAATCCATCTGAGATTTTGCCCACTCGCTGTATTCTCCGGCCTTATCTCCATGATGTTTATCATATATGAGTGCTGCAAGCTGGGTTGCCGTATTATAACGTGCTGAACCCCATACACTTAAAAAAGCATATCCTGTCGGTGATAGAGCGGCAACGCTTCCCGATTTCCACTTTCTTGGAAGATCACCGGCAGCATTCCAGAAATTACATTTCTCGTATTCTGTTTTTCCCTGTGCTTCAAGGAACTGTTTCATCATGCTGCCATCCTGACCGTACATATCTTCAACCTCAGCAAGCATATACATTGTTCCTGCCCATACATCATTCCAGCAGTGCGTCCAGCATGATCCAGCATAATAGTCTGTATTTTCAAGTACTATATCAAGGTAATGCTTATTCTGCGTACACAGGTAAAGCCATATTGAAGCCCAGCAATAGTCATCTATCCACTTTGAAGATGAATAATATACTTTTGGTCCATCATCATTACATGATTTTTCATCACAGCTCTCTGCAAATCTGAATAATGCCTCAGCATAGTCGAGATTTTTTTCTGCATATTCCGGATCTTCTTCTTTAAAATTCATGTAATTTACTGCAAGTGATGCAGCAGCAGCAGATACACAGTCAGTTGAAGGCATGTCCTTTGTCGCAAACCAACCTCTTCTGAACATTTCATCTGCTTCAGGTGCATTCCAGTAAGCATGGTCTATATCACCATCGCCTACCTGATAACAGAATGCGACAACATCGCCATTATCGTCTCTGAATGTACATCTCATGAAATAGTCATTAAAATATCTGAGTATTGTTTCAATATGATCATCCTGTTCCGTTTCAACATACTCATCTTTAAATTCATAGTAACCCCATCCGAGAGTAGAACCTGAATATGCCTCCGGCATTCCGAATTTTACATGGTCTCCGGCATCATGAAATCCACCTGAAACATCAACACATCCGTCGCCGTCAGAATCAAGAGCTGCAATATTTTCTTTGATAAAACTGTCTGTCATATTTGTGTTTTTAGAATCAAGAGGCAATTGTGCATCATATGTATGACAATTTGACCTCCACTTATAACGGTTATTATCATTTACGCCTGTTCCGCACATATTTGCATCATAAAAATACATTGAATACTGCAATAACTTGGCATAATTTTTCTCCACCTCAGAATCTGCCGCACTTACCACTTTTGGTTCTGACATAAATGGTCTTAAATTTGTGCATGTGCCCAATACTGCAACACCAAGAGTAATTGCTGTAAGTCTTTTTAAAAATGATTTCCTCATTTTAAACTCCCTTCTGTCTCATAATAGTCAAGCAAAAGCTTGACTTTTCTGCCATAGCTTGCTTTTCCATCACTAACTCCGTTAAGTTTTAGTGATGTGTCAGTAAAAACATCTGATACGTCATTGATGACATCTGTAGATACGACTGCTTTTTCCTCTACTTTCTCCCATGCATCATATGTAAGGAAAACATTGTCATTTACTATCCTGGTATCCAGAGATTCACGTATCGCATCAGCCCTTTCCAACTCACTTCTTTCTGTTACGCATTCATAAATATCATTTTCTATGTAATATATTACTGATAGGTATCCACTATACCTGAATTGTGCACTTTCTGATCCTATACATGCAAGAAATGAAACAAATCCTGCTTCATCTTCAGGCATTATCCCCTTAAGATGTGCATATTCATGACATATTGTGTCCGGATAATTTATAGGACTCATTACTTTATTGTAATTTACCTCAAGGGAAAACGGGAAAAATACTCCCATAAGATATTGCTGTGAAATAAATCCGGAAAACATTATCTTTTTAGGTTTAGGATAATAACCTGAAAGCTGAGGATATACATCACTCAGCTTGCGCATTGAATCACTGGCTGTTTTATAAAGATCATCTGTGAGAATAAAATCTCCGTTTTCATCACGTTCTACCTCATCTGAAAGTTCATTAAGGTTATTTACTACAACTTCATAGAGATTCACAAGTGATTCCGATGAATATTCTTCTGAAGCCTTACTAAAATACTCATCTGATAATGATGTGCAATGATACATAATAAAACAATTCATTGTTTCAGTTGTGACAATAAATGCCATGATCCATAAAAATATCCTAAGTGCAGTACACGAGATTTTTTTCCTCTTTCCTTTTCCGAATATCATAAATAATACATATGTAATAATACCTGAAACTACGATCACAACTGCTGTAATTATCATCATCTCACCAAGTGAAAAAGGAATGATTGATGAAGCCCTTGAAAAAATATTTACCCATACCGGCAATATATTTCTTGCATACCAGTCTGCAAATGCCGTACTCAGCCATGATGCTACATTTAATATTATCATTAAAAGATAAATAAATATAAGTACTATATCAGCTTTTTTTACTTTTCTTTTCATAAGTATACCCCATAAAAAAACGTCATTCTTATTTTTAAATAAGTGCTTTCCCATTTTTAACGTGTCAATAGCAGAATTTCTCATTCAGGTAAGAGAACCGACTCCTGCGTGAATGAGGATATTTAACCCCCTCCCTCAGATGTGGATGGATATCGCCTAAGTTATACAGGAAACTGACTCTTCCCCTCTATTTTTTCATCAAGTACAAGAGTAATGTCATGATCTACAATAACCTGTCCATATATATCAGTCGCTCTGAATGTAAACGGTCCCTCTCCCATTTCCATACTCTCAAAATAATTGTATAGTCTTCGGTTTATCTGAACAAATTCTCCGTCTTTATTAAGGTATTCAAGCTTTGCTATCGGATAACGATGGTTGAGGAGCTGTACACCACACCAAAAAGGACTGCTTCCTTCTTTAAATCTGTAGCTTACAGGTGCATCAGCAGAAGTATCCAGGGGCACGATCTTCCAGCTGACCGGTACACGTCCTTTTTCAACCGGTGCAATAAGAGGAAAAGCATCTGTATACAAATCAAGATCACCTTTTTTACCTTCAGGCAATAAATCGGTTACAAGCATATTTATTGTGCCAAGTTCACCTGTGACCTCAAGATATGCGCCAGCCAGCCTTGCATTATCATAATCGGCAAGATTCATTGCAACTATCCAGTAATCACGGGAAATCGGATCAAGCATTGCACATCCGCCTTCGTATCCTCCACCGTAAAATGTACCTTCTCCTGTATGTACAGCACCCTTTGGTTCAAGAATTGCTGACTCATCTATAGGATATGTATCCGGCACATAGGGCTTTGAAATTTGTTCATCTTTGAGTAAATAATTAATAAGTACTGAAGCATCTGCCGATGTAATTACACCATCAACGTTTATGTCAGCATTTTTACTTTGCATTTCATCCGGCAAAGCAATCCCCAGCAATTCTCCCTTAAGATAAATAAGATCTATTACATTTACTTTTGAATCAAGATTAATATCACCTACCTTTGATGATATTTCATCAGCTGAAACCATTATACCCGATACAGGCAATAATCCACACATAAATGCTATGCATATTCTTTTATAAAGCTTCATATTTTCATAACCTTTCTGCAATTTGTTGACTTTACAGAACTGTGCGCTAATGATGCTGTCTGATAATTTCTGATTTACTTGCTTATTTCAGCCTTAAAAGCTCAATAAATCATAACTATCAAATAATCATAAAATATTACTCTTTGGTTATAATTATTATATCATAAAGCCGGCTGAGAGTAAATATTATTTTTGCTCAAATAATATATGTACATTATGGTCAAATACACTTTTATCTTTAAAAAAAATGCTCCGCATCATTCAGACGGAGCATTTTTGTGTAACATATTATTTTGGTTGCGGACCTAATACAACTTTATCCTTCATTATATACTGTTTCAGATGTGCAAGATCAGCAAGATTTATCTCACCGCTGCCGTTTACATCAGCAGCACTGATCAAAGCATCTGACAGACTCATGTCTCCTATAAGATATTGACTCAGTATAGTAAGATCCGTTATATCTACTTTCCTGTTTCCATCAAGATCTCCGTACATAATTCCGCCACCCGATGGTGCCTGCGGTGTTGTTTCTGCATCTGGCTTTGAAACATCTGATACTTTTGATGTTGTAACATTTGATTGAGTTATCTTTGTTGTTGTTTTAGCTGTTGTAACCTTTGCTGTTGTTGACTTTGTTGTTTCAGCCGTAGTTACAGTCGGTGTTGTTACTACTGGTTCACTGCCGTCAGGTTCAATTCCGCCAACAAGAACTCCATTATCATATACACATATATACTGTGTTTTTTCTACCGTTCCTTTAAACGGATCAGCCTCCTGTCTTAGTTCATTATGGCTCCAGTCATCTGACGGATCCCAGGAATTGCCCCATGCATAAGTTCCGAGAGTAAACTGATATTTTTTATTTGAATTAGCTATTACATAGTCTTCCCATGCAATTTCAACATAATAAATATTGTCCTTATAATGAACAGGTGTTTCTGATAAAGTTGCTCCGTGATCAGCTTCAATTTCAGCCTGATCATAAAGTTTTCTGAGAGTAAGCTCTTTTTCTCCTATTGATGACATTCCTGTAGAATCAAAATAATATCTTACTGAAAGATTCTTGGAAACCTTGGTTACATTTGAACATACATAGAAAGTTATTTCTGAAGCCTTAGGTGTACCATCCTGTTCTATATCAACGCAGAATGCCTCTACCCAGTACTTACCTGTCGGAGATGTATCAGCAGGATTAGAAGGATCATCTTCTTTTTCAGTTACTGCCGGTGGGAAATCAGGTGTTACTTTCATTGAATCGTCACCGAAGAAATAATATTGACCTGCACATGCACCAACGAATGCTGCATTATAGTCTATTGTTACCTCATTATATATATAGTCTGCAGTAATATCCTTATGGTTATCAGCTAAGTCAGGTCCTCCTACAAGTGCACCATAAAGAACATATCTGTGTTCATCCAAGTCTTCACATTTTGAAAGTCCTGAAGCTGCTCTGTGATGAGGATATTTAGCTGAAATATCACTATAGCCAACTATATAGCAACGGTTCAGAGGATTTTCACCTAACAGATAATCCATCTGTGATTTTGCCCACTCACTATATTTTGACGCCTTATCTCCATGATGCTTGTCGTAAACAAGAGCAAGAAATTGTGTAGCCGTATTGTATCTTGCTGAACCCCACTGATTGAGGAAAGCATATCCTGCAGGTGAGTTTTTCGGTGTATTTCCTGTCATCCAGTTGTCAATAGTCTTTGCTATCTGACTCCACCAATCGATATCTTCATATGGGCTCTTATTCTGAAGCTTTATAAATTTGTCAACAAATTCTGTGCTCTTTTTACCTTCAATGCCCTGAGTCTCTTTTCCGTACATATCATCTGCTTCACCAAGCATGCACATAACTCCTGCCCATACATCATTCCAGCAGAATGTCCAGCATGAAGGCGCATAGTAGTCAACATTTGTAAGCACTGTATCAAGATAATCCTGTTCCTGTGTTGCCATATACAGCCATATAGCTGCAAAACAATAGTCATCAACCCATTTAGAGGATGTGTAATATCCCTTAGGTCCATCGGCATTACAATCCTTTTCCTCTGCTCTGTCGGCAAATTCATAAAGAGCTTTTGCATATTCAAGATTCTTTTCTGCATATTCCGGATCTGAATCCTTAAAGTTCATATAATTTATTGCAAGTGATGAAGCAGCTATTGAAAGACAGTCTGTTGAAACCATTTCATCAGTAGCAAACCAGCCACGTCTGAACATTTCATCAACTTCAGGTGAATTCCAGTAAGCATGGTCAATATCACCATCACCAACCTGATAACAGAACGCAATAGCCTTTCCATCATCGTCAAGGTATGTACAGTTCATGAAGTAATCATTGAAATATCGGAGTATTGTTTCAACATGCTCTGCCTGACCTGTAGCTTCGTATGATTCCTTGAATTCATAATATCCCCAGCCGATTGCTGCCCCTGAATATCCTTCAGGCATGCCGAATTTTACATGGTCTCCGGCATCATGATAGCCTCCGGCTACATCAACACATCCGTCTCCGTCAGGATCAAGTATGTCTTTATTATCATCTATGAAGCTGTCAGTCATATTTGTATTTTTTGAATCAAGCGGAAGCTTCGCATCATATGTATGGCAGTTGCTTCTCCACGAATACTGTGAATTTTCGTCTACGCCAGTACCACACATATTGGCATCATAAAAATACATTGAATACTGCAATGCCTTTGCATAGTTAAGTTCAACGCCTTCAGCATCTGCAACAGATATGTCCAGTACATCAGCAGCCGGAAAAACAGCTAATGCCGAAATCATTACAACTGCACTTACTGTTGCTGCTTTTAGTCTGCTAAAAATACTTTTATTTTTCATTCAGCTTTCATTCCTTTCAAAAATAAGAACTTATTTTTTAACTGGTCCAAGAGTAACCGGGTCATGCATAATATACTGCTTAAAATGACTGAGATCAGGAAGTCCAACTGATCCGTCGCCATTAACATCTGCACATTTTATAGTATCCCCGTCAAAAGTTACATCTCCGAGAAGATGCTGACTTAGCAGTGTAAGATCTGTAATTTCAACCTTTCCATTATGATCAATATCACCATATCTGATATCGCTCTGTGTTGTTGACTTTGTTGTTGTAGCCTTCGGTGTTGTTGTTACTTTTGGTTCAGTCGGTTTCGGAGCCTGTGTGACTACCTCAGGAACTGTTCCGTCAGGTTCTGTTCCGCCTACAAGTACACCGTCATCATATATACAGATATAAGGTGCAATCTCAGGAGTACCTTTAAATGCATCCTCTTCCTGTCTGAGATCCTTATGGCTCCAGTCATCTGTAGGATCCCATGAATTGCCCCATGCGTATGTTCCCAGAGCAAACTGATATTTTTTATTCGAATTTGCTATTACGAATCCATCCCATGATATTTCAATATAGTATATTTTATCTTTATAGTGTACTGGTTCTTTTGAAATAGTAGCTTCGAAATCTGTTTCAGCTGCTGTCTGATCGTAAAGCTGTCTTAATTCTATACTGTTTATATCAATTGATGACATTCCAGTTGAATCAAAATAATATCTTACAGAAATATTTTTTGAAGGCTTTGTTACATTTGAGCAAACAAAAAATGATATCTCTGTTGCCTTAGGTCCGTCACTCTGTTCAATATCAACACAGAAGCCCTCTGCCCAGTACTTGTTTCCTCCTGCAGGATTGTCTTCTCCTTGTTCACCCGGATCATATGTAACCTCAGGCGGAAAATCAGGTGTTACCTGCATTGAATCATCACCAAAGAAGTAATACTCACCGGCACATGCACCTACAAATGCTGCATTATAGTCAATTGTTACTTCGTTATATATCCAGTCCTTAGTGAGATCTATATGCTGATCAGCCTCATCAGGTCCGCCGACAAGTGCACCATAAAGCACATATCTCTGTTTTCCTGTATCTTCACACTTTGAAAGACCAGATGATGCTCTGTGATGAGGATATTTTGCTGAAATATCACTGTATCCTACAATATAGCATCTGTTTATAGGATTTTCCCCAAGAAGGTAATCCATCTGACTCTTTGCCCATTCTGAATATTCAGTAGCCTTGCCTCCGTTATGCTTATCATAGACAAGTGCAAGGAACTGTGTAGCTGTATTGTATCTTGCAGATCCCCATTTGTTAAGGAATGAGTATCCTCCAGGTGTTACTTGACCTGTTACACCATTTTCCCAGTTTTCTATTGTCTTGGCAATCTGACTCCACCAGTCAACGTCCTCATAAGGGCTCTTGTTCTGAAGAGTCTTGAATTTTTCTGCAAATTGGGTACTTTCTCTTCCTACACTATTAGTAATTTTTTTGCCGTACATAGCATCAGCTTCACCAAGCAGGCACATTACTCCTGCCCAGACATCATTCCAGCAGAATGTCCAGCATGAAGGTGCATAATAATCAACATAATTAAGTGCCTTATTTACATATTCCTCATTCTGAGTAGCCATATACAGCCATATTGCTGCAAAGCAGTAATCATCTTCCCATTTTTTAGATTCATAGTAGCTCTTTGGTCCGTCAATATTTACTGATTTACTGTCAGATCTGTCTGCAAATTCAAACAATGCCTTTGCATAATCAAGGCTCTTTTCTGCATATTCAGGATCTGTATCCTTGAAATTCATATAGTTTATTGCAAGAGAAGAAGCAGCTATTGAAATACAGTCTGTTGAAACAAGCTCATCTGTGGCAAACCAGCCTCTTCTGAACATTTCATCTACTTCAGGTGAATTCCAGTATCTATGGTCAATATCTCCGTCACCTACCTGATAGCAGAATGCTATTGCTTTGCCGCTCTTATCAAGATATGTGGATTTCATAAAATAATCATTGAAATATCTGAGTATTGTTTCAGCATGTTTATCCTGGCCTGTAGCCTCATATGCATCTCTAAATTCATAATATCCCCAGCCTACTGCAGCACCTGAATATCCTTCAGGCATACCGAACTTTACATGGTCTCCGGCATCATGGTATCCTCCTGCAACATCAAGACATCCGTCTCCGTCAGGATCCAGTACATCTCTGTTTGCTTCAATAAAACTGTCAGACATATTTGTATTTTCAGAATCCAAAGGAAGCTTTTCATCATAGACATGACAGTTACCTCTCCAGGAATACTCAGAATTTTCCTCAACACCTGTACCACACATATTTGCATCATAAAAATACATGGAATATTGGAGTGCTTTTGCATAGTTAAGCTCTACATCCGCAGCACTGACTGATGTCAGATTGTCAGTTTTGTCATATAGGGGAAATACTGCAGATATAGTAGAAACTGCAAATGCTGAACATATTGCAGTTGCTTTCAGTCTGCTTGAAATACTCTTTGATTTCATCTTGCTCATCCTTTCAGATTCATAATTATAGTATTTATTTTACAAAAGATCATAAGCCTATTTTGTAATTATTATATCATAAAACACGGAAAAAGTAAATAAAATTTGTGCTTAATTTTCATATGTTTTTTATACAAAAAACAAAAAACAGGACATACGAAACCTAGTTTTTTCAAACTATTCGTACATCCTGCTTTATACTTTACCAGTTCACCATATTTCTGTCTGCTGTTGTCTGTGTCGGGAGCTGCTGTTTTGCTAAATCATCAACTTCAGCATAGAAACTATCAGACTTAGCTGACAGTTCTGACATTCTGTCTTCGATTTCCTTTTTACGTTCTTTCTCTTTATCAGTCATTTCGGCATTATCTTTTAAAAGAGTAATATATTCCTTCTGAAGTTCAAGTTTTTCTTTCTCATCATCACAGCATTTTGAAATTCTTTTATGTTCATCCTTGAATGCAAGAGGCGGGAGAAGTGCTTTCATGTCATCAAGAATTACTTCAGCATCGTCACAAAGTCTTGAAATCGTTACTCTTTGTTCATTTTGTATTGCTGTTGAAATTTCATCGAATTTTTTAGAATATTGTGAATAAAGTGAAACCACTGAAGAAGCGTAATCAGTCTTTGACATGGTTGTCTCTGCTTCTCCGCAACTGCCAAACATGAACAGGATGATAACTGTCATAATAACAGCCGGTAGAATACTATTTAATGACTTCATTTTTATCTGCCTTTCAGTTACATAAGTTCCATAACATCATTATATGACTTTAATATTCCCTCTTCAAGAATATATCTTCTTGCAAGGACATTAAGATATTTGCCGTTTTCTTTTATGTAAAAATATTTATCATCGTCAGATTTCTGGATAAATTCAAGCTTATAATCAGTTCCGTCAGTAAGATGATATATTACTGAGGCTGATGGTTCTTTATTAAGTTCATCAGCACTGACATTTTCACATATTTGGTCATATGCAATACCTGTTATTGAGAATATGAAGAGATTAAAAGCATTGAGTGTTGTTTCGTCATTGGTATCTACCACTTCGCCATTAAGTTTGTAGTCGGCAACAGTAGGATTTTTAGGATCATACTTAAAATCTATTTCTATTTTCTGACCTAATATATCAAGTGAAAATCCTGTAATGTTTCCGAAATACTCGTTGCGTAGTTCCCTCTGCATTACATCTTCTGTTATTGTTTCAAGACATCCTACAGTTTCAAATTCAAATATGTAGACCTGTTTCTGCTCCGCATTGTATCCATATATGTATCTATGGTCTTCATCATAGTAATCACCGAAAATCATATTTACGTCTTTTGAATCAGTTTTTAATTCAAGCTCAAAACTTGGATTATCAAAACCAAGTTTTGATAAATCATCAGGATTTTCCTCTCCGAATGATACACATGAAGAACGTGTTACCTGTGAAAGAATTGAAACTACCTGAGAACTGTTTACCTTACCATCAGGAAATGGTTCTTTGTTTGTCCAATTTCCGTCGTCATCTCGGCTCAGATCATAAACCGTCTTTCCATCCTTTTCAAATCTGAAATAATTAATATCATTTGTATTGTTTATATCAAATATATATGTGTCCTTAAGATTTTCTCTTTCAGCCCACAAATTATCAACATAGTCTGAGGAAATAAGATATATTGTATCCTTTCCGGTAACCTTTACATAATATACTGATTCCCCTGGTACCTGTTTGCCTATTTCGAGACTGTTCTCATCATCATTATATGTAACAGCATTGATTATCATCGGATTATCAAGACCATACTTTGATAAATCATCAGGATTTTCAGTAAGAATACTGTCCGCTGTCAGATCAGATATTGTATTGCAGATTGAAGCCAGCTTACTTGATTTGAATGCTATTCCATCTCCGCTTGTCATTACCCATTCTGAATTATCAGACACCTCAAACACATAATCTCCTGCACTGTTACGTATTTTAAGACTATGAATGTCATTTACATTAAATTTAAAAATCACATTTTTATTTGCTTCTTCCTGAAGCTTCTTATTTTCATTGTTTTTGTATACTGTAACGCCTGCATATGCACCAATAGCAATAACTGCTACGATTATAAGGGCTACCAGAAGTCTGACATATCGCTTTGTCATGCATTACGCCTCCTTGCCCAGATAATAACACCTGTAATAGAAATAAGTATCGGAAAGGCAATCATAATAACCAGAATAATATTTCCTGTTTTTTCATTTGGAATTGTTATATAGTCAGTCGCCTGTATATGGATAGGATACAACATTTCACTGTTTACCTCATCCATCCAGCTTATATTTGTAAGGAAAGTATATGGCGTCATGGCAAAAACCTCATTTTCCGAAACAGCATCAGATATAATATCCGCAGTTCCGGACACAAAGAGCTTACTGTTATTTCTGTCCGGATTTTCTGCATGTGCCGCAAGATAGAGCACACCTCCCGGAGGCTGAATATCCTGTGATGTTCCTCCGCATATTTCGCTGGATGCAGTATTATATGTCTGAATCAAAGGCTCCACTGTCATATCGCTTTTTTTTTCATCAGTTTCTGTTGAATAGAAGCTTCTTGAAGGAGGCATATAAAGATCAACATCCTGTGTCTGTATAAGTCCCTGATTTATATCTGTATCAAAGAATTCACACATTGTTATGTACTTATTATTCTGAGCATGATAACCGGATACTGTTTCATATACCTTATTATAGTCCATTGCTATATTGTACTGTCCCATTATTTTCTCAATATTTTTATATGTGAACTTACCTTCATAAGGTGACATCAGCATACATATGTTTCCACCATTATCAAGATATGAAGAGATTATTTCTGTTTCATTATCTGTCAGATCCTTTTTAGGAGCCGCAACTACAATTGTTGTTGCATCATCAGGTATCGAACCGGTGTCTGAAATATCAATCGGTTTCATTTCATAGTTCTGTGATTTGAGCTTTTCACGAAGGTTTGTATAATCATCGATACTTTTTTCATCATGACCTGTTGTAAAATATATCGTAGGCGTTTTTCCTGTCTGCAGATAATCAATAGCACCCATGATATAGTTTTCGCCGTAAAATTCTACATTTCCTGTTTCACCGTTTGTTACAAAAAGAGTATTGAATG
The DNA here is from genome assembly GCA_937872775.1 of uncultured Ruminococcus sp. Taxonomy (GTDB): domain Bacteria; phylum Bacillota; class Clostridia; order Oscillospirales; family Ruminococcaceae; genus HUN007. The sequence continues at coordinate 32,473 of CALMUA010000216.1, read as the reverse complement.
GTATTCTGCGTATGTTATTACCGCTCTTGAGAACGATATCCGTACTTTGAAGATTCATATATCCTTCAGGATCAAGTTCTTTTATAAAATCAGGATCCTGGATTACATCTACATCGTGAAGTGTAATATTATCGTATTTGCCCATCATTCTTACTGTTTTAACAAACATGTCTGCCATAGTGTATCCTACATCACCAAGCGAAAAACCATCATATAGATTATCAAGTTTATAAAGGACATACATATCCACAGGCTCTGTTATTGATTCAAGTGTCTTTTCAGCACTGTCACTAAGAGTAAATGCATTATACGGAGTTACATCCACCTTTACATCTACTTTTGAAAAAATCAGGTTTATCGGCACTGCCGCAGCCAGTACAGCAACAGCTGCTACCCATGCAAATAAATTAACCTTAACGCCGTTTTTCATTAAATGCTACCCCCTGTTCCAACGTCTTTTCTCTACTGAAATCATTGTCCAGCAAAGAATTACGGCAATAAATACTATGTAAAATACCATATCAGACAAACGGAAAATTCCTGTAGCAAAGCCTTCGAATCTTTCCTTAGGTGATACTGCTGAAATAAGTGAAGACCATATCGGTTTGTCCTGCATCCATTTTATCTGGCTGAAAAGATCCATAAAATAAAGAAACATCATTGCAGCTTCACCTAAAATAGCAGCTATTATCTGATTTTCAGTAAATGATGACATGAGCATTCCTACAGCTATACATCCCATTCCCCAAAGGAAAAATCCAAGGTATCCGCAGATAAGTCCGGACCATTTTACTTCTCCGTAAATCATGGTTATAACAGGATATATAAATGTAAGTGCAATAATCATAAAATACACTGTTCCGACAGCAAGAAATTTTCCCATTACTATTTTAAATACATTTAAAGGTGTTGACATCAGAAGCACTTCTGTGTTTGCCCTGCGTTCCTCAGCAAATATTTTCATTGTAAGCATAGGAATAAGGAATATAAAGTAGAAAAACTGGTTGTAAAAAATTGCAGAAAAAGAGAACTGGAGATTGAGCTTTGTAAGGCTTGTTATCCATGTAATGAAGCTGAGTGAGTATATAAGGACAAACAAAGCACTGATTACATAAGCCAGCGGAGAATAGAAATACGACTGTACTTCTTTCTTGTACAATGCAAACATATAAAGTAAATTCCTTTCGTTATTAATATTATTCTTTATTGCTATCGCCTGTATCAATTCCGGCGAATGCCCTTCCTCGTGTATAGCTTGCAAAGATTTCTTCAAGTGACATTTTAAGTCTCTTGATTTCTATGATAGAGAAATCCTTTTCTGTCAGATCAGAAATAATTTTTTTCCTTACTTCTTCATCTTCAAGTTCAAGCTTGAATTCACTGGTCTTATCATCAACATACTGTATGTCCATGATATTCTTTATACCCTGTATCTGCCTGAGTTCCTTTTCGACATCAGCATAGTTGCCCTCAACTCTTACAATATATACAATATCATCAGCAGATCCGGTGATAAGATTTTCCTTTGTATCAACTGCTTTTATCTTTCCCTTGTCAATTATGACAATACGGTCACATACAGCACTTACTTCCTGAAGAATATGTGAACTGAAGATAATGGTGTGATCCGTTCTGAGCATGTTAATGAGATTTCTGACTTCCATTGTCTGGTTCGGATCAAGTCCGACTGTCGGCTCGTCAAGTATAAGAACCTCAGGATCACCTATAAGTGCCTGTGCAAATCCTACTCTCTGTCTGTATCCTTTTGAAAGATTTTTGATAACTCTTTTTTTCATGTCAGTAATTTTAAGTCTTGATAAAGCTCTGGCTATCTGTCTTTCACACTCAGACTTAGGAACGTGTTTTATACCTGCGACAAACTTAAGGTATTCGATAACTTTCATATCAAGATACAAAGGAGGCAATTCAGGAAGATATCCTATTTTTTTCTTTACCTCCTTAGGATTATCATTCATACTCATTCCGTTGATAAGAATTTGTCCGGATGTAGGCGGCAGGTAACCGACTATCATATTCATTGTCGTTGATTTTCCGGCACCATTAGGTCCGAGGAAGCCCAGTATTTCGTTTTTATTTGCGGTGAAGCTAATATTGTCAACTGCTGTAATCTGACCGTATTGCTTAGTAAGGTTTTTAATTTCGATCATTCTTAATTTCTCACGCCTTTCAAAAAAATCAATGTATATACACTATACATTATTACAAGAAAATTTTATAAAACTATGAACGTTTTATTACAAAACAAACAATTATATTTTCTAATAATAAATGATAACTCATTTATGTGTATATTTAGTGTATATTTTTCAAGTGCATAATGAAAATTTTTATTTATTCAGTACAAAATATTGGATTCTATTCTTAATAAACCTTAATAAATTTATTTAATTCTCATTTGTATGTATATTCTATTATTATTGCACTTGTTGACAAAAAACAAATTTTATAATACTGGACATGAACATAATAGTTAATAACAACTAATCAGATTTACAATTATGTTTTTATTAGTCAAGGATTTTCTACAATATTCTGCAATCTGACTAAAATATTTTTCACAAGTTTGTTTATTTATCGGGGGTTGACAAATATATGTTTGTGTATTAAAATATTAGTATAAAGTGATTATGAAATTTTAATGTAAATCTGATGGAAATTTAGATTTATATTCTGGTCATAATACTTAAATACTCAGACACAATTCGCATATTTTGCTAATTAGCAAATAATTTTTAATTATTGAGAGGAGAATTCAGAAATGGTTCTTAAGAAGAAAACCCAGAAACTGGTCGCTTTTACTATGTCATTTGCAATGTTAGCAGCTGCAGGTTCACCGATTACTGCATCAGCTAAAGTAAACGGCGTAGAAGGCAGAACAATTGAAGAAAAGTTCGGCTCAGATACATATAAGAACATGTATCTCTCACTTTATGATGATGTAATTACAAACGGTACTGAAAACGGATATCTTTCAAAAGATGGTGTTCCTTATCATGCAGTTGAAACTGTATGTGTTGAAGCTCCTGACTACGGTCATGAAACAACATCAGAAGCTATGTCATACATTGTATGGATAGCAGCTATGCATGATAACCTCACACAGGAATCAACTGAGCTCGCAAAGGCTTGGAAAGTAATGGAGGTTATGATTCCTTCTGAACAGACCGGCTTTATGAAGAAAACAGAGCCATCCGCTACATACAGTGATGAATGGGAAGATCCTACAGACTATCCTACAGATATGGTTACAGGCAATAACGGTCTTAACCCTATACACAAAAACTTCTGCTCGGCATACAGCAGTGATACGGGTCTTTACCTTCTCCACTGGCTTGCAGACGTTGATGACTGGTATGGATACGGCGGAGGAAGTGGAAACTTCACATTCATCAATACATTCCAAAGAGGTGAACAGGAATCCGTTTTTGAAACAATTCCTCATGGATCTATAGAAGAACTCGAATACGGTATGGAAGGCCGTGGTGTAAAGGGTGTATTTACAACAGAATCAAAGGTTGCTGCACAGTGGGCTTACACAAACGCTCCTGACGCTGAAGCACGTGCTATTCAGGCAGTTTACTGGGCTAACAGGTGGGGCGTTGGTAATTCAGACGTTACTAAAAAGGCTGGTAAAATGGCAGACGAACTCAGAAATGTCATGTTTGACAAATACTATAAAGAAATCGGCGAATCAACAACAAAGAGCAGTTCATCTGCAGGATACAAGGGTTGTCATTATCTGATGTCATGGTACACATCATGGGGCGGTGCTATGAACGGTTCATGGACATGGCAGATCGGATGCAGCCATTCACATCAGTTCTATCAGAACGTAATGCAGGCATATGGAGTACTCAACGACTCAGGACTTAAGAGTGCAATGAAGGCTGAAGGTGCAGTTAAAGACTGGACAGAATCACTTGACAGACAGCTTGACTTCTATGAATGGCTTCAGTCATCAGACGGTCCGTTTGCTGGTGGTTGTACAAACAGCTGGGCAGGAAGATATGAACCATACCCATCAGGTGTTCCTACATTCTATGGCATGGCTTATGTTGCACATCCTGTATACTGTGACCCAGGTTCAAACCACTGGATTGGTAACCAGGTATGGTCAACACAGCGTATAGCTGAACTTTATTATGCAGCAACAGAGGACGGAAATACTGAAATTGCAAGCAGATGTGAAGCTTTACTTGACAAGTGGGTTGAATGGTTCGTTGATAACGTTCAGTGGAACTACACAGATGACAAAGGTAATACAATGCCATTTGCTATCCCTGCAAACCTTGACTGGGGTGAATCCTCAAAACCTGATACATGGGATGGTTCAAAGCCTGACAACAGTAACCTTACATGTACAATCAGAAACTATGGTTCATCAGACGTAGGTTGTATCAGTTCACTTGCTAACACACTTCTCTACTACGCTAAGACAAAGGGTGTAGAACCTGGTTCTTCAGAGGGCGGTTCAGTTGCAATCAAGGCATTCAACACATCTAAACACCTCATTGACTGTATGTGGGCTTGCTACCGTGATGATATCGGTGTTTCATACTCCGAAGATAACGGAAGCTTAAAGAGAATATTTGAACAGGAAGTTCATGTTCCTTCTGATTATTCGGGAACAATGCCTAATGGTGATGCAATTGAACCTGGTATCAAGTTCATTGATATCAGATCTCAGTATCATGATGATGAAATGTTCCAGGAACTTGAAACATATTATAATGATCACGGTAACGAAACTGCAGGATTTGAGCTTAACTACCACAGATTCTGGCATATTTCAGACTACCTGATGGCTGTTGGTACTATGGCTACACTTTATCCTGATGTAGCACCAAACAACACAAGCAGTGATTATAAGATCGGTGATACAGTTGAAGAACCATCAAGCGCAAAAGCTGATGCTGGTGACCCTGTTGAAGAAACAACTGTTACTACTACTACTACAAAGAGAACAACTACTACTACAAAGAAACCAGTTGATGACTTTATGTATGGTGATCTTGATGAAAACGGTAAAGTTGAAATCACAGACCTTACATACTTAAGTATGTACTTACTTGGTGACTATTCTCTTGCAGGAAATACTCTTAAAGCTGCTGATGTAAATTCAGACGGCAACGTAGACCTTCCAGACCTTGCTCACTTAAAACAGTATATTTCTAAAGATCCTGTAGTACTCGGACCACAGAAATAATTCTTATTAATTATATACGTAAAAAGTCCCTCCTGATTTTCAGGGGGGACTTTTATGTATTTATATATGCAAAAGAGCTCCATTATTTTAAAATGAAGCTCTTTTATTTTTAATCATTAAAAAAATCTCTGCGCATTTCTTCAACTGCATCTGCTATTGCAACAGAATATTCTTTATAGTGTTTATCAAACAGATAATTGTCTTCATCATTTGAAATAAATCCAAGTTCAAGAATACAGCTTGTCATGTTGGTATATTCAATAATCATGAAATTTTCCTGTTTTTCATTTGTATATCCTGTATGTACACCACGGTCACGCTGAATACCTATTACCTTAAGTTTATCTATCAGTTTATATCCCAGATTAATATCAACAGCATCTGCATCTTTATTTGTCCATACTTCTATTCCGTTTGCGGAACTGTCATCAGAATAATTTCTATGAAGTGCAAGAAAAAGGTCAGCATCGGCATCGTTTGCCATTTTAGCACGTTCTTCAGAATCAAGTGTTTCCTTACTGTCTGTTCTTGTAATCATTACTTCTATTCCGTCACGTTTTGACAATTCATCATACACACACTTTGCATATCTCAGATTATCAGTCATTTCTAAACGATCACCATAGTTACTTCCAGGATCATCTCCTCCATGCCCTGGATCGATGCAAACAAGAAATTTGTCGTCTTTCTCCTGCTCTGTCGTAGCTTCTGTTACTTTTACATCAACAGCAGAAGATTTCTTACCTTTGTCATTATTATTATGACATCCTGAAACAATTAAAACCACTAAGATAATTATAAAAACAAGCACTGTAAAACAGCCGCATACTCTTCTCTTATGAACTCTTCGTACAACAGATTTTGTTTTAACTTCAGCCATTATAATCCTCCAAAAAAATTGCACTTTAATGTAGTTTCATTATATCATATTTTCAGACAAATGTCACTATATACTCCGTGGTTTCCCGAAATTGTATCAAATGTAATAATATTTTTGTTGATTATGACAATGCATATTTGTCAGTCTTTTATTAAAAATAATATTTTAACAAAATAACTTGATAAATAACTTTTCAATTGTTGACTTTTGTTCAATATTTGATATAATTAAAAATATACTACATATTTTATTAGGAGTTAAAAATGAAAATAGAAGAATTTACTCATAAAATGCTGATTGCAGCAGCATCTGCAATATCCGCAGCAATTATCGGATACGTTTTTTCGTCATTTGTTATTAAACCTGAATATACATCAACCTCACGTTATTACATCCTTGAACAAACAGAAAAAATATATAGTGGAGGAGAAACAGGATATATAAAAAAATCAGCAGATAATTATACTCATTTCTTTTCATCATATGCATTTCTTGATAAGGTCGCAGAAGACAGTAAATTGGGTTATACAAGTGAGCAGCTTTACAAAATGGTCACAGTATCCGCTGTTGATAACTCATCTTTTCTTGACATTAATGTAAAAGCTCATAATGCATCGGATACATTTCAGATCCAGCAATCTATTTTTAAAAAACAGGAAAGCTATATTAGAAGTATCTCAGATGGTACAATAACGGCGAGCTTAGTTGATCAGGCCCGTATTCCATCCTCTCCGTCATCTCCTAATATACTTCTTATTTCACTCTGTTTCTCGGCCGTAGGTGCTCTGGCAGGTATATTAATTTCATTTATCTTTTCTGCATCAGATAATCATATACAGAATGTTTCTGATATTACATCAAGATTTTCATATCCTGTGCTTTCATGCATTCCATCATTCTCAAATACAGATATATCATTAAACCATATAAAACTGCACCGGAAATATTCTGAAATTAATTCATACAATCCGATACTTATTAATGACCGGACCAGCGTGAGCTTCAAAGATGCATTCAGGAAGCTGTCCTCAAGTCTCAGCCGTACTTTACCTGACATAACATGCAAAGTACTCACAGTAAGCAGTTCAGTTGCTCAGGAAGGAAAGACAACTGTGGCAGTCAATCTTGCTGTTACAATGGCTCAGTCAGGATCACGCGTACTTATTATTGAATGCGATCTCAGACATGGAAAAATACGCAACTTCTTTGGAATTCATGGCAACCAGCCCGGAATTTCTAATGTAATATATGGAACACTGAGTTCAAAAGATGTAATAGTACTCACAGAATATGATTCATTGTTTGTGTTATGTGCGGGCACTGTTCTTCACAATCCCGCTTCCATTCTCTCGAGCCCTGATATGTCAGATACGGTCAATCAGCTAAAGCCTATGTTTGATTATATTATTATTGATACACCCCCTGTAAACACTGTATCTGACGTTCTGACGCTGACACAGATATCTGACGGAGTAATTATTGTTGCTCGTCAGAATCATACGATATACAGTGATATTGAAAAAGCTATAAAAAGTTTTGAACTTGCAGATACAAATATATCTGGATTTATTTTAAATGATACAGATGATATTGACACACGCAGAGAAATCCGCCATATTTCCCATGATTTCAGATTCAAACATCAGCTGCAGAACAATAATATACTATAAATCATATAATATGTCCCCTGCCTCTAAAACAACAGAAGGGGACACATTCACTATGCACATTTCAATGTTAAAAGTAAGCAAGCCATTATTTAATTATTATAAGGCAAAAAAAATATCCGCTCCATAATATAATGGAACGGATATTTTTATTTTATTATACAGATATATAATTCTTTAATTAGAATGCAACTGTACCAAGAACTGACTCATTGATATCTTCAAGGAGGAACAATTTAAGACGTGTAATATCAGAAGCGTCACATGTAACGCCATCCTTATAAACGTCACCAGCAGCTACTGTATAGCCCTTATTAGCAATTGTTTCTTCAGAAAGAATTGGTGTTTCTGAGCCCTTGCTCAACTGATACTGGAGCATGATAACAAGATCAACAGCCTTTACCTTGCCATCGTTGTTAAGATCGCCGTATTTGTATGAAACTGTATCCTTAGCAACTGTAGTTTCATTAACTCCAGCTGTTCTTGCATCACTCTGCTGTTCAAATACAGTCTTAAGAGTTGCAGCTGTTTCAGCGCCTGTCTTAAGATCTGCTACAGAGATCTTTGTTGCTGGTTCAATATTTGATACGTCAGCAACTGTAACATTGTTATCTTTTGCAATTACAGCGATTTCAGAGTTGATTTCATCAACATATACCTGAACAGCCTTCTTAGCTGCGTCAACTGTAGCGCCGCCTGATATGTAGTTGATTGGGTTGTAAACGTTACTTACAACGATATCAGCATTAACACCAGCTGCTGCATTAACTGTAGCCTTAACTTCAGCTACTGCTTCAGCAACTGTAGCCTTAAGATCCTGGTTGCTTTCAGCTGCCTTTGTTACGTTTTCAACTGCTGCTTTAACTTCATCAGCTGACATTGTAGCGATTTTTGCAAGGATAGAATCCTGGTCTGCTCTTTCAGCACCGATCTGAGCCTGAAGTAATTTTAAACCAGCTGACTCCATTTTTGTTGTAGCAGATGTAATTACGATTGCATCAGCTTTTACAGCACTGAAATCAGTTTTGCTTGTTGCAGAAATAGCATTAACATCCTTAATAGGGTTTACTGCTGTAGTACCAGCAGAAACTGCCATTGCTGATGTTGATAACATAGCAATTGCGGAAACAATACTTACTATGCTTTTAACAGATTTTTTCATTTCCAAAAACTCCTTTTTCATTTTTATATTTGAAACACAATAACTTGTATATTGTGATTTCGTCTTATAGGTTAGATTATAACATATATTCTCAAACAAAACAATTGGTAAAACAGTTGAAAAATGCAGCTGAATTATAGTTATTTTGAACAATATCAATAATCCGCCACACATTTCAACCAAAAATGAAACATTATGCCTTAATGTGTCATGTCGTTCACCTTAGATTTATTATGAATCAATACATGAAATACTGATTGTTATGTATGTACCATTGTTTTCAATGGTATCATTTGCATATATAATAGTATAATCTTAATCTGTCATAAGTTGACATATCATGTTTGAGAATTCAACAGGATTTTCTATTGAAATTCCTTCAATGAGAAGTGACTGGGTATAAAGAAGCTGAGTATATTTTTTCAACTTGTCCTTATCATTTTTGTACAGGTCCTGAAGCTTTGTAAATATGCTATGTTCAGGATTTATTTCAAGTACCTTTTCTGCCTTGACCTTATTGTCTGTAGGCATTGAATTAAGTACTTTTTCCATCTCAAGTGAAAGCTCACCGGCACTTGTCAGACAGAACGGATGGGATTTTAATCTCTGTGAAAGCCTTACTTCCTTTACCTTATCTGAAAGTGCTTCCTTCATAAATGCAAACATTTCTTTATTTTCTTCTGATTTTGCTTTTATTTCTTCTTTTTCCTCAGGAGTATCTATATCAAGATCTCCGGCTGAAATTGATTTGAATTGCTTTTCATTATAATCCATAAGAGTCTTTACAGCAAATTCATCTACACTTTCTGTAAGATATAGTATCTCATAACCCTTATCAAGAACCATTTCAGTCTGAGGCAGACTCTTTATTCTTAATATGCTTTCACCAGATGCATAATAAATATATTTCTGGTCTTCTCTCATTCTTGAAACATACTCTTCAAGTGTTACAAGCTTTTCTTCATTTGATGAGTAGAACATCACAAGATCCTTAAGAGTGTCTTTGTTCATTCCGTATGAAGACTGAATGCCGAATTTAAGTTGAAGCCCAAATGCTTTATAAAATTCCTCGTATTTTTCCCTCTCATTTTTAAGTATCTTTGTAAGTTCATTTTTTATTGTCTTCTCTATGCTCTTTGCAATTATCCTGAGCTGTCTGTCATGCTGAAGCATCTCTCTTGAAATATTAAGAGAAAGATCCTCAGAATCAACAAGTCCCTTTACAAAACTGAAGTAATCCGGAAGGAGATCAGCACATTTATCCATGATAAGAACACCATTTGCATAAAGCTGAAGGCCTTTTTCAAACTCTCTCGTATAGTAATCATAAGGAGCCTTTGAAGGTATATACATAAGTGAATTATATGTTGCTGTTCCTTCTGTCTTTATGTGCATATGACAGATCGGATCAGTGTAATCAAAGAATTTTTCTTTATAAAAACTGTTATAGTCTTCATCCTTTAATTCACTCTTATTTTTCTTCCAGATAGGAATCATGCTGTTTATTGTTTCTTTTTCAATAAACTTTTCATATTCCGGATCTTTTCCCTCTTCAGTGCCTTCTTTTTTACGTTCATGCTCAACGTCCATTTTTATTGGGAATCTGATATAATCAGAATATTTTCTTACTATTGACTGTATTCTGTACTGTTCAAGATATTCGTCATAATTTTCTTCTTCTGTATTGTCCTTTATATGAAGAACTATCTCTGTACCTGCGTTGTTTTTATCACATTCTTCGATTGTATAGCCTTCAACGCCCTCTGACTGCCATTCATATGACTTGTCCTCACCGTAAGCCTTACTTCTTACTGTAACAAGCTTTGCAACCATGAATGCTGAATAGAAGCCTACACCAAACTGACCGATAATGTCAACGTCTTCCTTGAGATCATTTTTATCTTTAAAGTCAAGCGAACCACTCTTGGCAATTGTACCTAAATTATTTTCAAGTTCATCCTTTGTCATACCAATACCGTTATCTGTAACAGTTATTGTGCGGTTTTCTTTATCAAGCTTCAGAAAAATTTCAAAATCATCTTTTTTCATTCCTACACTATCATCTGTAAGAGATTTAAAGTATAATTTGTCAATAGCATCACTTGCATTTGAAATCAACTCTCTGAGGAATATTTCCTTGTGAGTATATATAGAGTTGATCATCATTTCCAGTAATCTTTTTGATTCAGCTTTGAACTGCTTTGTTTCCATTTTCATATTCACTCCATATTGATTTTATTAGCACTCTAAGTATCTGAGTGCTAATAAATAGTATAGTACATATCAATTAAAAAATCAATAGTTTATTAAAATTTTTTCATTCTTCGAGTGCTTTAAGCGCTTTAATTTCATCTTTATTTACTTTTATAACAGAATCCTTAATGATTACTACATCATTTCTGTCTATTATAACCGGAACAGCAGAATCAGCTTCGGGTTTTACCTTAAGCTTTCCAGTTATAAGATTTACTTCTTCTACATATCCGTTGCCTGTAGGCATTTTTACATATGCTCCGACTTTCGGAGTTATTTTGAGGAACTCCTCATAACAATTCTGTTCATATTTCAGACAGCACATAAGCCTGCCGCATGTACCTGATATTTTGGTAGGGTTAAGGGACAGACTCTGTTCCTTTGCCATTTTTATTGAAACCGGCTGAAATTCTCCAAGATATCCTTTGCAGCAGAATTCTCTTCCACAGATACCTAATCCGCCAAGTATTTTTGCTTCATCACGTACACCTATCTGGCGCAGTTCTATTCTGGTTCTGAAAATTGCAGCAAGATCTTTTACAAGTTCCCTGAAATCCACTCTTGTTTCTGCTGTAAAGTAAAACAATATCTTGTTGTTGTCAAATGTAAATTCAACATCAATAAGATTCATTTCAAGGCCACGGTTTTTTATCTTTTGCTGACATATCTCAAAAGCATCCTTCTGCTTCTGTTTGTTTTTAGCAACTATCTCCATGTCTTCCGCAGTGGCAAGTCTTATTACTTCCTTAAGCTCTGATGTTATTTCACTTTCCTCAATCATACGATTAGCAATAACAACCTCACCACATTCTATTCCGCGTACAGTCTCAACAATAGTCTTGTCTCCAACTGATGCCTGAATACTGCCAGGTGAAAAATAATAAATTTTTCCTACTTCTTTAAATCTGATTCCTATTATTTCTATCATAAATGTTTCCTCATCTGTTTTTTTATCTATATATCATAATATCTGCACAAAGCGATGGAATAATAAGCTTGATATTCACATTTTTGTCTGTAAGTGCATATGCCTTAGAACATGCTGAATGCATTTTTTCACATGAATTCATAGTCAGACTATCAGCAAGCAAAACACCACCATCAGCATAACAGCTTATTATGCTGTCCTGTCTGAACTTTGCTGCCAGTGAATCACGTATTATTTTATCAAGCAGAATAATTATACTTTTAAACTGAGACTTATCTGAATCTGAACTGCTCAGCGTTTTAAGCAATCCATATTCATCCCTGTTTATTATACAGTTAATTGCTGACTTTGTCAATTCAACTGTATTCTGAAGCTTTTCTGAATTAATGCATTCCATACACAAACCGATATTTCCTCCAAAGCATTTTACGGCTTTTAATGCATTTTCTTCGGATATACCGCTCTGAACCAACGCTTTGCAGCACGTATCATGATCTACCTCGACTGCATTAAGTGAGATTATTCTTGATAATACTGTTTCCAGAAAAACATTTTTAGACTCCGCTGTAAAAATAAAATAAACGTACGAAGGCGGCTCCTCTATCAGTTTCAGAAGAGAGTTCTGCGCCTGAACCGTTATATTGTCAGCGTCAGTAAATATATATATTTTTTTATCTGAATTATTTGGCTTTATATATGCATCACTGCATATGCTGCGTACTGTTTCAACCGAGAAACCGTTGAGCTTTCCGGTGTGTTCCGCATATATAATATCAGGATGACAGTGATTTAAGGTGTTTCTGCATGAGCGACATCTGCCGCATGGTTTTTCATCAGCTTCGCACATCAGAAGCATTGAAAGGTATTGTACTATTGCCTTTTTACCAAGCCCTCTCTCACCATATATCAGGAAAGAATGTGCCATACGCTGATTTGAAAGCATATTTCTGAATGTATCAGTTATGTGCTCATTGCCATAAATTTTTTCAGGCATTTTTTTATTCCTTTTCTGTTTATAATTTTAAGGTTTTAATTTTTTCTATACCAAATCTTTTCATTATGCTGATGCATTCGTCTGAAATAATTTCTCCGCTTACAACTATAGGAATTGCCGGAGGACATGGTATATTTACTGCAGCACAAACACGTCCGCCCGATTTTTCTACAGGTATCTCCTCGTATTCTGAAAATGCGGCCTCACGGATAGTCATATATTTTTCAGGAGCCGGAAAATTTATTTTCAGATTACTTACTTCTGATGGCTGAAATTGAATTGAATCAAGCACATTCTCAAGCCTGTTATATACATCAGCATCATCAATAGGAGAAAAAAGCATTATTATATGCGTATTGTCAGCATATTCGTACTCTATTTTTCTTTTACGCAGCATAGCTGCAAGCTTCAGACCATTTATTCCGCTCTCATAAGCATTTATTGTAAAATGGAGTGGTTCTGAATAAAATTCAGGTATTTCTGTTTTAAATCTTTTTAAAGCGTCTGATCTTTTCAGACACGCAATATATTTTTCTGAACTTTTTAACCGTTGTTTTATCTGATCTTCAAGAAAAACATTACATAGGTCAAGCGAACACATGATAAGATATGATGGGCTGGTAGATGCAAACATCGTCATTACTTCCTTGACCTTTGAAGAATATACAGGGTTTCCTATATGTAGATATGCGGCTCCTGTCAATGCAGGAAGCATCTTATGCGCTGAATCACAGCACATATCGGCACCAAGTGCTATAGGGTGCATATTTTCTTTATAAAAAGGCAGACATGCCCCGTGGGCATTATCTACAACCAATACTGCATTATATCTGTGACAAAGCTCTGCGATGCTTTTTATATCTGCCATTGATCCAAAATAATCAGGTGAAGTGATATAAAGACACGCATTTGAAGTTTTTTTTAATTTTTCTTCTATATCACATAAAAGCACTGTTCCTGAAATTATACTGTCCTCATAGACAGGATATACCCAGCTTACATCAATATCAAGCAATACGCATGCGCTTAAAAATGATCTGTGTGCATTTCTTACTGCTATGACATTTCTGTGATCATATTTCATAAGTGCAAGCATAGTCTGTATACAGAGAGTTGAGCCTCCGACAGAATAAAACGTTGCCTTTGTACCAAAAATCCGGGAAGCATTTTTTTCGCTTTCTGAAATTATTCCGTCATTCTCAAAAAGATTTCCAGCATCTGTTATTTCAGTTATGTCAAGCGGGTATACCTTTGACAGAATATTTTCGGATGATCTGCCTTTATGTCCTGGCATATGCATACGTAAAAAACCGCTCTCTGAATATTTTGCGAGATAATCATATATTGGTGTGTTCATTTTTTGTTCCTTAATGTGATAACATGTTTTAAACGTAGTTACTATCCGTTCATATATGTTTTAACCGATAAACTGAACAAAATGTATCCGGAGATAAATAATGAACGTAATGCATTCAAAAAACATCTCCGTCAATTTCACAAACTTACTCTGAATAATAACTAAACATATTATAATTATAACATTATCGAATGTAAAATTACAAGTTTTTTAACGCAAAAAACCGGCTTTGTATAAATTAATTTTTACAAAGCCGATAATATTCCAAGTTAAAATTACACGTATTCCAATAATTGATTATTTATACTTTTTTTGACTCATGTGAATATCCCTGATGTTCGGAGCAGCATGCAACCCTAAGATATTCTTCCAGCGTAATATTATGCCGTGAAATAAAAACAGAATGCGGAATTCCGACATATCTGTAATGCCAGGGTTCGTATGTAATGCCTGTTATATGTTCCTTTCCCCTCGGGTATCTTAATATATATCCATATCTGCATGCGTTTTCATAAAGCCATCTGAATTCGTCAGTCTTCTCAAATTCTTCTGTTATCTCACCGACCCATTCTATTGTTGACAAATCAACAGCAAGTCCTGCATTATGTTCACTGCTTCCCGGAAGAGCAATACTCTGGGCAGTTTTTTTATATGCCTCATCATTACTATATCCCATTTTTACGTATCTGTTCATGTCCTCATCAAAAAGTCCGCACTGATATGCTACACTTCTGTATGCAGAAAAAACCCTTAATTTAATCCCTGAACAAGCAGCGTCACAAATCATTCTTTTCATAGCATGTGCTGCCTGCCTCTCAAGGTAATACCCGTCAACCACTTCAGCAAGAAACGGCTGATACCCATCCGGAAGCCTGTTCTCAGAATTTATCAGCAATATTTTCATAATAATCCTCCCGTTAATAAGCAAATACTCTTTCAGAAGGTTCAAGGCAACATACAAGTCCTTCACGACTCCGCAGATGCAAAACCTCTTTATAATTATATTTGCCTTACAAAAGAATTATTACTTTTATCCTACTATACCTGAACGTTCTATACCCTCTGTAAAATATTTCTGCAGACATGCATACATTACAAGCATCGGGGTTATTGAAATAAGACATGCCGCCTGAGTCCATACGACCAGCTCACGGGTTGAAACCTGAAGGCTTGCATCATTAAAAAGTTCAGCTTTAAGTACTGAGCTTATATTTTTTATCATAAGTGCCAGCGTCTGATTTGTACTGAAAAAAGAATTACATACATAATAGTCATTCCAGTACCAGACAACTGAAAACAAAAATACTGTCAGAAATGATGAAAGTGCATTAGGAACCATTATTGTTACAAATGTCCTCATCGGTCCGGAGCCGTCAATATAAGCTGCATCTTCAAGTTCTTTAGGAAGCCCTTTGAAAAACTGCCTGAATATAAGTATCATAAGTCCCGCCCTCAGACCGTTTGCAGTCATAGCAGGAAGATACATAGTCCATGCTGTATTAATAAGTCCAAGAGCTGCAAACTGATCATACTGCGGAAGAAGTATTACCTGAGGAGGAACAAGAATCATAAGAATTACTATACCGAACAAAAGATTTTTTCCTTTGAATTTAAAACGTGCAAAACCATATCCGGTTACTGCAGTGGTGACAACCTGTATCAGAGAACAACCTATATTAAGCTTTATTGTATTAAAAAGCGTTGTTTTCAGGTTCATTGCATCTGCCGTTTCTTTTATTACACTAAAAGTAAGATGTCTTGGTATCCACATTACTGTAGGATCATTCATATCAGCCTGTTTTCTGAAAGCACAGCTTATCATAAACAACAGCGGATATAATATTACAAAGCAAAGTCCGAAAAGAATCATAATTCTGAAAATATGCCAGAGAAGTCTGACTGCTTCTTTTCTTCTGATGCATGCAAGTTGTTCACCAGTCACTTTTGCTCTGTATTTTTTCTTTTTTTCTTTAATTGCTTTTTTGTCTTCAGGCTTTGTTTTTTCAGCTTTTGCTGTTTTCATCCCATAACCGCTGCTCAGAATTTAATGAGCTTTTCCTTTCAAGTTATTTTAATCAACTTCATAGTATATATGCTTTTTTATAATAATGAATATCAGTCCTAATATCAGCATCACAATTGCGAAATACGACCATACCATTGCAGCTGCAACACCATATTTCCATTCATTTCTCATGGTCAATATTCTTTCCATTACAATATTACCTGAATCAGTAAATGAATCAATTATTGTAAATATAAGATTTGCTACTATTATAGGACTTAAATACGGAAATGTGATTTTCCAGAAATATTCCCACGATGTTGCACCCTCTATCTGTGCTGCTTCCCGTGCTGATACAGGAATATTCTGAAGTGCAGCAAGAAATATAAGCATTTGAATTCCTGATTTCCATACCAGGCCGAAAATACTGTCAATTGTTGATTTTATGGTTTCAGTAAGTGTCTCGCTAAGTCCGTATATACCTGTAAATTCAAGAATATCAGTTACCATATCAGTCTCAAATACGGTTGAAAACTGCTCTGCTCCGTCTGTTCCGCTTGTACTCATGTCTCCTGTAATAATTGCATATACAGGGCCGGAAGCTATTATTACGGGCAGAAAAAAAACTGCACGTGCAAATGCCCTTCCCTTGAATTTCTGATTTAAAATAACTGCAATAAACAGTGAAAATATAAGTATAAGAGGAGCTGATATTGCAGTATCACGCAATACTTGTACAAGATATTCCCTGTAATACTGATCTTTTGAAAATGCCACAGAATAATTCGCAAAACCTACCCAGTCTCCCGTTGCGCCACCCTTCTGCGGATTTACATTTTTAAATGAATATATGAAGGATTCAACCATAGGTATAAGAAAAAATATAACTGTTCCCACAAGCCACAGCCCGATAAAACCATACCCATACAGGCTTTTTCTCCTCTGATATGAAATTTTTATTCCTTTGCCTTTTTTTTTCATCAGAATATCAGGTCTCCTTCTGTATCAATATAGTCAGTAAGCATATATACGCTATTTTTGTTCTTTATCTGACCTGTCTGAAAATTCACGGTTATTACTGTTCCGTCACTGTATGTTGTTAATGTTTCTGTCCCGTTATCTTCAAATCCGGTTATGTACTGATCCCTTACATCATTCAGAACATCCTTTATAAGTTTGTATTCACCTGTCGCAGTATCAGTCCAGTAATAATAATTTGCATAATAATATCTGTCATATTCTGTATCCTTAAGCTCACTTGCATCCTCATATATCATATCATAGTGAAGATTACTGCCTGTTGCAACAGCCATAAGGAACAGTCTTTCAGAATCTGCACTTCTGTTTATTGATGCAGATGAATATGGTATAAGTCCATGCATTACTATCTGAAAAAAAGGTATGTCTCTGTCGAATATATCAAATTTGCCCGAGCTGAGCGGAACACCCGATATATGGTCAATATATCTGAATGTGTATGCATTCGCCGTATGTGCAAGTACAGAACCTACATCATCATTTATTTTTGCAAGACCATCCTGAACATACTCCATCATATCGTTTCGTGACAATGATTTTTTACCATAATCTCCATAAAGAACATATGTCATATCACCAATACATATTTTATCAAATCCGGCTTTTGAATAATTCTTTGCAAGCTTTGAAAATATTTCACCAAATACAGACGGAGATAAAAGAGATTCCGGATCCTTTAATTTGTTTTCTGTACCATATGCAAGATTATAGCTTAACTGCTTTGAATACTGTCCTGAGGTCCTGAGCGCCGTATCAGAAAACGGCCAGTATCCGTTTCCGGCAGAAAATGTTTTGTTGTTAACAGTTGGGTAAAATGAAATGTCATTGTTTTTGCAATACTCAATCAGTGAATTGAATTCTTTTTTGTTTCCAAGCACCGATGCCGGTCTGGTTTTAAAATCAACCTTATTTTTTATTCCGTCATTTGTCCAGTTATTGTAACTGAGAATAATATTATCAGCACCGCCTTCTGTTAGCTTAGTCAAAATTTTCTCGGCCTGACTGAATGATGTAACTGATTTTTTCCTTGTTACAGGTATTCCACATACAGGTTCAAGTTTCGCCGCTCCTCCGTATATATCTACGTACAAGCCCATATTATTCTGCTTTTTACTTATCCCCTGCTCATCTATAAGATAATTTCGGTAAGCATCAGCAATATCAACATAATCAATATTTTTTTCGTTTACAGGGAAAAATTTTATCTCAAGTTCCGGTGTTTTTATTTTATCTTTTTCAAATACGGTAAGAGGTTCGCCGCTCATGTAATATGTATCTGTACTTCTTACAGTAAATTTTGAATAGCATATGTTGTAGCTGCTTTTTGAAAGAGTACTTACACTTGAAAGTATCTGAGCATTTGCATCACCCTTATGTAAAACTGCCAGAATTCCATTTCCGTTTTTCTTTACAGCACCATAAACAGGCAGATAAATCTGTTCTGATACAGGAGGCTTTGTAAGGGAAACGGATGTAATGTCGTCACCGTATATTTTGCCGTTATACGGTCTGGCACTTGTTTTCCCGTTATTAAAATCTATAACAGCACCGCTTCCGTCAGGAATAACATAATAACCATCTTCATCTTTTCCTGCAGACATCATATTTGGAAGCACAGAAATATCAATAAGTATCTGACCTTCATCTGTATCTTTGTTTTCTTCTTTTATCTGCGAAGTTTTTATTTTTGCACTGAGGCATTTTTCTTCAAGAGTGTATTCAACCGGAATAGTAAATCCGGCCATCGGAAATTTATATATTACGTTAAGTACATTATCTTTGACTTTATAAATCATTCTTCCGTTTTTAGCTGACCTCAGAGTAGAAGTTGTACGGCTGTCCGGTACTCCGTATAAAATAACCATTGATGAAGCAAGTTCTTTTTTTACAAGTCCTTTGGCTTGAGTATCACCCTGGGCATTTACAGGTGAAGACCACCATATGTAATTATTTTTTTTATTTACAAGAGCAAAAATATCCTCATTTTCAGAATAATAAAACCTCAGATTTTCATTTTCACATGCCATTGTCATGGTTGACAGAACTTCTTTTTCCGTTCTCGTTACATATGTCTTATCCGAAGCTGAATTTTCATCCCGTTCATCCTCTGAAGAGATTTCAGCATCTGCTGCTTTCTTACTGCTTACGGTAATGGCTCCTGAAGGTATAAATAATACAGCTGCAAGAAAACAGGCCAGTACTTTTTTAATTTTTTTTTGCATTTAAGTTTTCACCACCATTAGCATCAGACTTTTATTCTATACTGTATCTCGGTATATATTGAATATATAAATATAATTACTTTTTGAAAAAGAGACATAAGCAATACAATAAGAAACATTATTATCAGCATTGCTACGATTGTAAGAAAAATGGCTGCTGCAGTCTTTATGAATGAATACTGATGAACCGATTTTATCGCATTAAACATGAGGATATATGTCCAGCCCAGTCCTATATAATGAATACAGGTTAAAAAAACACCCTCGTCATAAACCAAAAAATGTGAAAGAATCGTTGTTGCATAAAGCATCACAATATATGGTATAAGTGCATAAGAACTGTATATACATATTTTGCGGAGTGTTCCCTCACCGTCAAGCAGCGTGCACACAGACCAGTTTCCTATTACCCACGCACCAAAAAACACAACACTTCTTACAATATAAGGAACAATGTTGAACAGTTTATCGTAATCATTCCAGAGATGAAAAGCATATAGTCTGTTATTGACTATCAGAGCTATAAACAGCAGAAATATTATAAGAAATGATATTTTTAAAGAACCGGCCTTTTTCCATCTGAGATCCTCATATCCTTCAAAAGGATGAAAAACCGTATGTCTGACCCACTGCTTTTCAGAAAGATCCATCATTTTCGGTGTCCTCCCTTTGCTTTCTTTATGTGGCGTACAATAACAAGAACCATTGTAGCGATTATAATAAGGACAAGACTTATTATTCCAAAATAATTATTGATAAATTCAGTACGCCAGCCCTCAAATGCCCTGTTGTACTGCCACTGTGAATCCGCAAGTTTTGCATACTTCATGGCCTCATCGTAATTTCCGTTGTTTATCATTGCACTTGCAATTCCTATATATGCACGCCTGTAATTTCCGTCTCTTTTAAGAACCTCAAACCACGGATCAAGTGCTTCTTCATAATATCCGTCATTATAGAGCTTTGTGGCCTGATGAACAATTGAACCAAATACAGTTTCTTCAAACACTGTTATAGTATTTTTCTGTGAATCAGCCACATAAATACATGTATCATCAGATTCAACAGCCGATACCTGCCTGAATGTACCAAGCTGATTTCCGGAAGAACCGACTATGAACAGTAAATTGCAATCTTCATCATACTGGAATATACGGTCTGTGGAGTAATCAAGACAGCTTATCAGACCATCTTTATTTATATCAATGTCAACATATGAATTGTCCGGATTGTTGCTGTAATCGGCCGTTGGTGCATCTCCGAAATGCACCTCAATATCTGCAAACAGGTTATATCCTGCTGCATTTACTTTTTTTATTGCATCAAGCTCCTGCGTAAGCGAATTGCTGCATGTATAAATAAATCCATCGTTATCTATATCAAAATTCGTTATAGGTGCCGGAACAGAATCCTTCATATATTTTTTCATATTGTCCGCTGAGATAAGCTTCCAGAAATATTTCCACAGCACCTTGCTGGT
Organism: uncultured Ruminococcus sp.; assembly: GCA_937872775.1. Lineage (GTDB taxonomy): Bacteria > Bacillota > Clostridia > Oscillospirales > Ruminococcaceae > HUN007. The sequence continues at coordinate 11,260 of CALMUA010000216.1, read as the reverse complement.
CTTTTCAACCCTGTTTGCTCCATAGAATCCTACAAATTCTCCGTCTTTATTATACATGACTGATCCGCTGGTTATATTATTTACAACAACATAAACATACCCGGCCTTATCAGCTATAACCTTCTGCGGAAGAAATGTCAGGTTTTCCGGATATAACTCTGAAACCGGCTTTTCAATTACAAGATCTGCATTTCCGTTTTTGTCTGATCTTATAACTCTGGAATTATCAGTATCAGCGATGTAAATCTCATCGTCATCTGACACAAATATTCCCTGAGGATTTTTAAGCGTAAGTGTTTTTCCCTTGTATGTAAAATTATCTATAACATTTTTAACTTCTTTTAACCCATTATCTGTTATAACAATTCTGTTATTACCTGAATCAGCTATATAAAAAAGACCGTTATGATCTATAAAAATATCACCTGGAGATGAAAAATCATCTGTTCCGAGTTCAGAACCGGATACACTGAAGCGTGCCAGATATCCTGCCTGTGAAGGAATGGCCTCTCCCCACCTGTCGTAATTATAAACATCATACGCTTCATCAGCATATACAAGTCCCCAAGATGATGCAGATATAATTACGCCGGAAAGCAATCCGGTCAAAATTTTTTTTATCCATCCTTGCACAAATATCACCCTTTTCCTTTGGTTCTGATTACTTCCTGTCTTTCCGAAGGTGCAGGGCGACCGGAAAGCCCTGCAAAAAACCTACTCCTTTATTCCTGAATGAGCCATTGTTTCAATAACATTTTTCTGAGCTGCCATAAAAACAATAACAGGAGGTACCAGCATAAAAACTGCAGCAGCCATTGCTACACCCTGACGTGCTATTCCGGAAGCTGCAGCCTGTGAAACAGCAGTAGGAAGTGTTTTAAGTGACTCATCAAACACATATGTATTGGCTTGAATATTCCATGCTGCCTGAAATGCAAAAATAATAAGCGTCATCAGAGCAGGCTTCTGGTTAGGCATTACTATACGCCAGCATATACCAAACATACCTGCACCGTCAACCTTTGCAGCTTCAATAATTGTATCAGGAACCTTTCCTATTGACTGACGCATAAGAAAAACTCCCATAGGCGTTGCTATTCCGGGAAGGATAAGAGCCATATAAGTATTTATCATTCCAAGTTTAGCTATAACCATATACTGAACTATGTAAATTACATTACTCTGATATAAAAGTGAGATTATCACAATTGAATTGAGCAGTTTCCTTCCTTTAAACCTTCCCTTTGCCAGAATAAACGCAGCCATTGATGCAGTAAAGCATTGTGCTGCTGTAATAGTGACAGTTACAAAGCAACTGTTAAAAACATACCTTGAAAAAGGTACCCACAGATTTCCTGCAACCTTAAACATTTCTCTGTAATTGTCAAGAGTAGGATCAATGGCATAAAGTTTAGGGGGAAAAACGAACCACTCCTGTGACGGCTTTACAGACATGACAACTGCGAGATAAACAGGAAGCACCATAAATATTCCGAGAACCGACAAAAATAAGAATATCACGAATATACTGCCTGATTTTCTTCCTGCTCTCTGGCTGGAGGCTTTTAATTTTTTCTTATTCATCTTCAAAAATCTCCTAGTCCATATATTTCGCCAACAGTTTACTGATAGCCTTGTTAGCAATAAACATTATGACAAATAAAATTGTGCATATTGCAGATGAATATCCCATTTCATATCGCACCCATCCATAATCATATGCATGGGTCATAATTGTATGTGCTGCGTAATCGGTACTTGGAAATCCTACAAGATTTCTTCCTACTATATCAGCTGTAAATGCTGAAACAATCTGCATAACCGCTGCGAACATCATCTGAGGCCCCATGGAAGGAATTGTTATGTAAATAAGCTCCTGCCAGCGGTTTTTTATACCCTCTATTGCCCCGGCTTCATACTGGCTCCTGTCAATATTCTGAAATCCTGCCCTTAATGCAAGAAATCCTGCACCAAGACTTATCCATAACTGAACTATGATAACAACATAAAGAATATAATTTGAATCTGTCAGCCACTGTTTTGATGAAGTTATTATACCCATATCAAGCAGCAGTGAATTTGCGTATCCGTACTGATCTCCACTGAATATCAGCTGCCATATCGTATATACATTTGCCATTGACGGAGCATAAAAAATAAGTGTAAATATTGTTTTAAGCCTTGGATGAAGTTCATTTATAAGCCATGCAAGCAGAAAACACAGAACATAGCTTACAGGTCCTGTAAATACAACAAATACTATTGTTACCTTTATAGACTGAATAAATGTCTTATCGGACAGAAACAATGTCTTATAGTTCGATAGTCCTACAAATTCAGGTGTATTTATCATATCAAAATTCGTAAATCCGATTGGCAGTGATATGAGAACCGGTATTACAGTAAATACTGTGAAAAACAACAAAAAAGGCGCAAGCATTGCCCAGCATTCAATTTCCTGACTTCTGCCAGTTCGTTTTTTCCTATCACATTTTTTCAACTTAACAGCATCTGTTTTTTTCAGCAATCATATTCCTCCTTAAAACCGGATTTTAGTCAAGTCCGAGATTTTCCCTTTTTCTTGTGATCTCAGCGTTTATATCTCTGTTTAACCACATTATAGTATCACGTGGATTTTCGTGTTTATTAACAGCTGTTCTGAATGCAGTCATTATATTTCTTGTTACAACATATGACGCTGGCATTACAGGAATTTCTTTGAGTTCATTCCATTGGCCTAATATTTTATCCATTTCTGAAGGTGACCACGAAAGCTGTTTTAACGCTTGAACATTGGCAGGATCATATCTTCCCATTGTTCCAAGCAGACCTTCTATCAGATTGCCATAGCCTATCTGAATTTCCGTGGATGAGAACCATTTTATAAATTGCCATGCATCATCTTTATTTTTTACTTTGTTGAAGATAACAGCACCGGTACCCGATGAATTGGCAGCATGGGATACCGTTCCGTCATCACGGACAGTCCCGGGAACCATTGTAAAATCCCACAACCCGTTTATTTCAGGTGCTGCTGCTTTAAGCTTATTGTAAAAGGTATAGTTCTGAATAACTATAGGATATGTACCATCCCTGAAACGGCTGAATGCATCATATGTCTGTTCAAATTTGTACTTTGAGTAAAAATCTGTCCATGTCTCAAAGGCCTGTACAGCTTTAATATTATCAAAAGTTGTTGAAGTCATATCATAATTATAATAATTAAGTCCGCTCTGAAGCATAAGCAATGCAAATGTATGTCCCGCCTCAGTACTCGGAGATATATTTGAAGTAGGCAGTACAAGCCCTGCACCCATATAATTTCTCTGCAGTGCCGGAAGAGTATCTATAAGACCTTTCCACGTTTCTGGAATGTCTGTACATCCGATCTCAGAAAGAATATCTTTTCTGTAAAACATTACAGGAAATGACTGCTGCAGAGGTAATCCGTAAAGGCCACCGTTATATTCATACATTACATGGGCATTTTTCTGACAGTTTGACAGAACGTCCTCGATTCCTTCGAACTGATAAAGGTCTTCCGTAAGGCCACGGGCTGCCAGATTTACCGGAAATTCTCCTCCGAGAAACAGTGCCACATCCGGTCCTTTTCCTGCAAGAGCAGCTTCGACAACTCCTCCCTGAACAATATTCAGATTTACCGGTATATTATATTCAGGTGTAAAATCTGACTCAACAAGTTCCTTTATGGCAAGTGCCTGATCACGTCCAAGATTTATCCACACGTCAAGAACATCGTCATCCGTTTCCTCAGAAATCATACTGTAATCCTGAAAAAATGAAGTAAGAAAAGCCTTTGCAGAAAATGCTGCAGATTTAATAAACTTTTCATCAGTACTTGTAAATTCACGGTCTGACGAGGCAATTTCTATATAATCAACTTCAAGCGGCTGATCCTTATAATCCCTCATCCATGACGATATTGCTGAAACATTGTCCTTTATCTGCTTAAGATATTTCGGAATTTTAGAAGGTTTCTCAATACATTTGTCGAGTATGACATACATTCTCTCTATACCTGCTGCCTCAGATCCTTTTTCACCTGAAAGGCTTTCGATATTGTCCTTGATATCTTTTAACTCTTTAGAAATCTCCGAAAAATCATCTACAAGCTCAGGTATAGATCTGTCAACATTATAATCTGTAAATTTATCAGGAGCAGGACCTGTTATCATCAGTATCCTTCTGTAGTACTCGTTGATATCTGATACTATGGAATTAAGCCTGCGCATCGAATCGCCTATCTCTCCGGGAATAGCCTCCATAGTAATTTTATGATCCTGTCCGGCTGTAAGATAAACATATATGCTGTTTCCTTCATCATCAGACGGAGAAACTACATTCCAGTCTGTATCATAATAAAATTTTACCTGGTTCATCTCCTCACAGGTAACCTTATTATCTATATATATACGCCTGTTTGAATAAAATCCTCTCATTTTCTGCTGTCTTGATTTTATTCCAAGCTTGTACCAGCCATCTGATTTTATTTCTTTCTCAGGTATAATCCACGTAATAGTCTGAAAGGATTTTTTCCAGTTGTCATCACCTATTGTATTATATACTATTTTCCCGGGATCTGACGGAGATGCAAGATAACTTGATTTATCTGATGTAGGATATAAAACAGAATCGGATTTGTATGCTGCAGCCTCACCTTCTATTCGCAGCAGTGTAGAAGGCGTACTGTTTATTTCATTTATATCAGGTGCTGTGTCTGCATATGGCAAAGGATCTTTTTGATTATATATTTTAATCCATTCAATTGCAATATACGCCTTTGATGCATCAAATGAAAGCTTATGCTTACCCTTCTGGAAATAAAAATAAAGCGGCTGATTAAAAAGTCCGTCTGTATCATTTATAGGTGTTTCCATCCACATACTGCACTGGATCTGAGATGGTCTTATCTGATTTCCCTGAGAATTTTCCGTGATCTCATTTTTATTTATCCAGGCTTTATTGAGTGATATTCTTGAAGCAGTGTCATATGGAGATTTTCCGTCAATAAGAACTGACATTTCAATTGATGTAGTAAAAGAAGCAAGAGGACAATACGAAATAGCAATATTATAAAGACCTGATTCAGGAATGTCAACATCATATACAATATTTCCTTCCGCACTGTTCCATATAAGCACATCTGATTTTATCTGGTCACGTTCATCACCGTATTTTCCTTTTGAAAATTCACCGTTTTCAGCCAGAGAATAATCAACACCTCTTATCAGTATTTCTTTATCCGGCTTTTTGTCATTAATATGTGCATCATAATAATTACTGTATGAATTCTGTTCAACATATAAAGCATCAGTATTCTCACCCTCAGTTAATGCCATAATTTCATATTCAGGCTCATATATCATACACATGCTGACTATGAAGGTAACAATGGCTGTTACTAAAGCTGCTGCTTTTTTTCTGAGCGGATTACTGCTCATATTGCTTCATCCTTCCATCCTGGAATTAATATTACCATACTAAACCTTTTTATATATAGTTAATATGGATTATCTAATAAATTAGCTCTGGAATTATATTTATTTATATTCAATAACCAAAATCAAATTCTAAATTATGTTGTTTTATTGTTAATATGCATAATGACATTTATTAAATTATATCAATAAACTACCCGATTGTCAAGATAAAAGTTTACTCTGATTATATAAAACACCACTTATTATTTACGTTTTGTGGATATTGAATCTACTTAATATTATTCTTTTATCATTTGACTGTAAACAGATATGTCCCTCGCCAACTCATAGGCGAGGGACATATTTTCTAGTTTTCTAAGTAATATCTTATTTCTTAGGTCCCAATACAACAGGATCCTTCATAATATACTGTTTCATATGTGCAAGATCTGCAAGGTCAACTTTACCGTCACCATTTACATCCGCAGCTTTCATCTGTGTACTGTCAAATTCTAAATCACCAAGCAGATTGAGTCCGATCATGGTCATGTCTGAAATTTCAATCTTTTTATTGCCATCAATATCTCCGTACATGATCTTATTATCTGACGTGCCGGATGTTGAAGAAGATTTAGATGTGGTCTTTGGTGCGTCAGGTTTTGTTGTAACTGTGGTTACTTCCGGCTCATCACCCCCATAAGGAGTACCATAAACAAGCTTTCCGTCCTTGTACAGTGGTATATTCATAGTATCACCGAAAAAGTCGCTCTTTACAAGTCCCTCTCGGCTATAGTCATTTTTAGGATCCCAGTTGCTCTTGTATTCGCTGTCCTGAGCTGCAACCAATCCCAGCTGAAGTTCTCTTGTTCCGAAGAATTTATAGTCGCCCCAGCTCATCTGGATATAATAATTTTCATCGTCTATTTTTATAGGATCCGTAACTGTTATGCTGTAAGCTCCCTTTGTATCAGAATTGATCTGATCATAGTAAACCTCTACTTTAACGTCATCAATAGACTGTCCTTTTGCGAGAAGTTCACTGATATTAAAATAATATCGTGCAGAATATCCACAGGTATATGCAGGAGGCTGTGTGCAAGCACCTTTTATTTTTACAGTAAACTGTGTTCTTTCAAGATTTTCCTGGTTAATAAGTGCCTGTACCTTATATGAGTCTGTAGGTGGTTCTTTAGGTGGAAAATTTTCTTCAGACTTCATATCAGGAGTTTTGAAATAGTAATAAAGTCCTGCAGCAGCACCTACTAATCCTGCATTATAGTCAACAGCAACTTCATTGTATACAAAGTCGGCCGTAATATCTCTATGCCAGTCACCTGCATCAGGGCCTCCGACAAGTGCTCCCCATAATACATGTGTATCATTAACAGGGTCATCCATACTGAGTGTTGTAGAAGCGTGTGAAGCACGGTGATGCGGATGTGAAGCAGAATTTGCTGCATATCCTACTATATAGCATCTGTTCATAGGGTTTTTTCCCATTATGTATTCCATCTGAGTTTTTGCCCATTCTGAAAACTGAGGATCTTCTTCTCCTCTGTCTGCTGTTTCCTTCTGATATACAAGTCCACAAAGCTGAGCTGCTGTGTTATATCTTGCGGAACCGTAAGGATTCAGAATAGAAAAACCACCGCCGGACTGTACAAGATGATCAGTACATGAATCAGGTTGACTTGTATACTTATACTCAGTGTTCCAGAGCAGATCTGCCGGTGCACCCGGATATGTATGCTGAAGTCCTGACCAGAATTCCAGATTCCATCTGAATATATACCAGTCACGTGCTGTATTTGTAATAGGTGCAAGCTTTGCAAATACTCCTCCCCATACTGTATCCCAGCAGTGAACCCAGATGTTCTGCCATATATTTCCTGTGTCAACTATAATTCTCTTCATATAGCCTGTATAGTCATATGAACCATTGGCATTAGGAGTATCTGAAATACTTATTATCTCATCAATATAGTGCTGCTCTTTTGTACATTCATAGAGCCATACTGCTGCCCATGAAAGTTCATCCCACGCATAGCTTGAATCGTAGAAGCTGCTTCCATTACCAAGACTCTTTTTATCATTTATCCCATCTGCAACATGAGTTTTTACAGCAAATTTGTATAACGCAATTGCTGTATCAAGACTCTTCTGTGCATAATCAGGATCTGTTTCTTTGAAGTTAAGATAATTTATTGCAAGAGAAGCTGCAACACCTGAACAGATATCTGATGCCGGTGCATCTTCTGTTGCAAAATATGCCGGTCTTGCAAAATCACTAAAATGTTCTGCATCCTGAAGTTCAGGAGGATTCCAGTAATTATGGTCATTATCGCCCTCAGCTACCTGATAGCAGAATGCGATTACTTCTCCGTTTTCGTCAAAATATGTACATTTTAAATAGAAATCGTTGAACCACCTTAAAATGTCCTCAACGTGTTCCTGATTGCCTGTTTCCGCATATGCATCCCTGAATTCGTAATATCCCCAGCCTACAGTTGAAGCTGCATAGGAACCCGGCAGACCGAACTTTACATGATCTCCGGCATCATGCATACCACCTCCGCAGTCAATGAATCCGTCACCGTCAGGATCAAGTATATCGCGGTATTTATCTATAAATTCCTGTGTAAGATCAGTTCCTACATACATATGTTTTTTTTCATCTGCAATTTCAAGCGGCTGAAGAGGTATTTTGTAATCCTCAACATGACAGTCACCTCTCCATTCAAGGTTGCCGCCAGTTATTCCCGCACCGCATTTATTTGCATCATAAAAATAAAGTGAATACTGCAGTGCCTTTGCAAAATTCACTTCAACATCATCATAGCTGAATGAATCAGGATCCGGAAATTTTTTATCTGCTACCGGAGGTGGAGCTTCACCTGCTGCCGCACCGATACTCATCACTGAGGTTCCGGCAGCAATTGAAAGACTCATAAGAACTGCAAGTGCACTTTTTAAATATTTTTTTTCTTTCATACTATATTCCTTTCTCGTTTTCTAAATAAAATGAGCTACCCCCATGGGCTGAGGATAACTCATTTCAATTGATATGCTAATAACACTTGGTTATGATTTTGGTCCTAGTACTATTTTATCCTTCATAATAAATTGCTTTAAGCAGCTAAGATCAGCAATGTTTACACTGTTGTCATAAGCTACATCTGCACGGATAAGCTGTTGATCATTAAATTTGATATCTCCAAGAAGATAAAGGCTCATTAATGTAAGATCCTGAATTTCGATCTTTCCGTTCATGTCTATATCACCGTAAATAACTTTAGTATCTGACGACTTTGTGGTTGTTGTAGGCTTTGTGGTTGTTGTAGGCTTTGTGGTTGTTGTAGGCTTTGATGGTTTTGTTGTAGTTGTTGATTCGTCTTCAACACCACCGTATGGCATACCATATACAAGCTTATCTCCTACATAAAGAGGAATATTCATTGTATTACCATATTCATCACTCTTTACAAGTCCCTCACGGCTATAGTCATTTGTAGGATCCCAGTTACTCTTATAGTTTGCATCCTGGCCTACGATTATTCCAAGCTGAATTTCTCTTGTACCATGGAACAGAATTCCTGACCAGTCCATCTCAATATAGTATACTGTACCTTCTACAAGAACTGGTTTTGATATTGCTACTGCATTTTTCATATTTGAACTTGCCTGAACCTGATCATAATAAACTTCAATCTTTACATCGTCTATTGTCTGACCTGCTGCTACAAGTTCGCTTATATCAAAGTAATATCTTGCCTTAAGTCCGTCAACATATCTAGGCGGCTGAGATGTATAGTTGGCAATTTTTATAGTATACTGTGTTCTTTCATTATTTTCCTGATTAACAAGTCCCTTAAGCCAGAATTCTTCTCCCGGTTTTTCAGCAGGTGGAAAATCTTCCTGAGATTTCATATCCCCTGTTCCGTAATAGTAATAGAGTCCTGCTGATGCACCAGCAAATCCGGCATTATAGTCAACTGAAACTTCATTGTAAATATAGTCATTTGTTATATCATGATGCCAGTCTTTTGCATCAGGACCTCCTACGAGTGCTCCCCATAGTGTATGCATCTGATCAACAGGATTAAGCGCTGTAAAGTAAATAGAACCATGTGATGCACGATGATGCGGATGTGAAGCAGCGGTTGGTGAATAACCAACTATATATGGCCTGTTCATAGGGTTTTTACCCATTATGTATTCCATCTGGCCCTCTGCCCAGTCAGCAAATCTTGCATCCTCTTCGCCTCTTGCAGCTGTCTCTTTTCTGTAAACCAATGCACAAAGCTGTGCTGCAGTATCATATCTTGCTGAACCGTATTCATTAAGCATTGAGAATCCGGCAGGTGTTTTTGAAAGGAATGTTGTATCCTTTTCATCTATCTTATCTGTATTTTCATATGGCATATTCCATATTTCATCTGCAGCTCCCCCGGCATATTTATGTTTTATTCCAGACCAGTATTCAAGATTCCATCTGAATATATACCAGTCACGTGCTGTATTTGTAATAGGTGCAAGTTTTGCAAATACTCCGCCCCATACTGTATCCCAGCAATGTACCCAGATATTCTGCCATGTGTTTCCTGTTGTCTTGATTATTCTCTTCATATATCCTGTATATGTAACATGGCCCATATCGTCCTTTTGTGTTTCATCTACAGAAATAATATCATCAATATAGTGCTGTTCACCTGTACATTCATAGAGCCAGACTGCAGCCCATGCAAGTTCATCATAGTCATAACTTGAAGTATAGAAGCCGCCGTCGTATCCAAGGCTGAGAACCCCCATACCCGTATCTTCTTTATGAGTCTTTACAGCGAATTTATAAAGAGCTATAGCTTTTTCAAGACTTTCTTCTGCATATTCAGGATCTGTATCCTTGAAGTTAAGATAGTTTAATGCAAGTGAAGCTGCTGTTCCAGCACACATATCTGATGCAGGGGTATCAACTGTTGCAAAATATGCAGGTCTTGCAAAGTCAAGAAGCATTTTTGAACTCTGAAGTTCAGGTGCGTTCCAGTAGTTATGGTCGTTATTTCCTTCACCTACCTGATAACAGAAAGCTATTACCTCTCCGTTTTCATCAAGATAGGTGCTCTTCATGTAAAAATCATTGAACCAGTGCAAAATGTCCTCAACATGTTCCTGATTTCCTGTCTTCTCATATGCATCTCTGAACTCATAATATCCCCAGCCTACAGTTGAAGCTGCATATGAACCTGGTAGTCCGAATTTCACATGATCTCCGGCATCATGCATACCGCCGCCGCAGTCTACAAATCCATCTCCGTCAGGATCAAGTATATCTTTGTATTTGTCTATAAACTCCTGAGAAAGATTTGTTCCGAACTTTGCATCTGCTCCTTCAAGATCAACCGGTTTAAGAGGAATATTGTAATCCTCTGTATGACAATCGCTCCTCCATTCAAGGTTTTTAAGTCCTGTATTTCCTTCAGCATCTGAATCATATCCACATTTGTTAGCATCATAGAAATAAAGTGAATACTGCAATGCTTTTGCAAAATTCACTTCAACATCGTCGTAGCTGAATGAATCAGGATCCGGAAACGTTTTGTCCTTATCGGATACCTCATCTGGCTTTTCTCCGGCATCAGCACTGACATAATAATCACAAAATGAAATATTTCCAAGCATCATCAAACTGACTGCTGACGCAAGAATGCGCTTGAATTTATCTTTTTTTGTCATAACACCCTTCCTTTCAAATAATGATAATAATAAAACAAACCGTATATATTCAATGTATATTTTATTGAATATATACAAAAATACTTATA
>CALMUA010000215.1 GCA_937872775.1 uncultured Ruminococcus sp. | reverse complement strand
ATATAATATTCTATATATTTAAGTAATAATTAGATAAAAAGCAAGAAAAATATTGATAATGTTCAAAGTTTTAGTTGATTTTATAGTATTAAAATGATATAATTAAGATGTCAATCGGAATTTTGTCTGATTGTTACAAAATTATTTAATGAAGGATTTGGTATGAGTATGAGTAAAAAGAAACTCCTCGCAGTCATAACATCCGTGGTATTATCCGGTGGAATGCTTTCAGCAATGCCGCTTGGTAATATTACAACTGCAGAAGCATTACTTGTAGATGATTGTTTTGATGTCAATTATGACGGATGGACAAATCTCGGGGATTCTACAATTGTTGAAACAGTGACAGATGTTAATTTCAACAGCTTGCGAAGCATGCATGTAAGCGGACGTACATGCAAAGATGATGGTGCATGTTCAGAAAAAAGCTTTTACATTGACGGAGGCAGATCGTACAAGTTTGATGTAAAAGTATACCATGAACAACCAGATGATGAAAACTTCAATCTTTCTATGACTTACCTTCTGCCTGATGGTAAAACATTTGAAACAAAAACTATTTGTTCCAAAAAAGCAGTTTCAGATGAATGGACTGATCTTGAGGCAAAATTCAAAGCTCCGTCCGGTGTTTCAAATCTTGTTCTTAAAATAACAACAGACAGTACAGCTGATTTTTATTTCGATGATTTTAAGATTACAGGAAAAGAATCAGTACCTGCTACCGTATCTGCAGCTTCAGCAGGATTAAAGGACATATACGCAAATTATTTCAGGGTTGGTTCAGTACTTAATGGCTACACTGTAAATCAATCAACAATTACATCAGTAATACTAAAAGAATATAACAGTATTACTTTTGAAAATGAGCTTAAACCTGATGCAACAATGAATAAGTCAAACAGCAGCGGTACTAATATAGGTGTTTCATTAAGCAGTGCAGCCAGTATTCTCAATTTCTGTGCTCAGAATGGCATTGGTGTCAGAGGACATACGCTGATATGGCACAGTCAGACACCTCAGTGGGTATTTAAAGATGGCTTTAACGATTCAGGAAGCTGGGTTTCCAAGGATGTAATGGACAAACGTATGGAAAGCTACATCAAAAACATGTTCAGTGAGATAGAAAAACAATACCCTACACTGAATCTGTATGCATATGATGTATGTAATGAGTGTGTCAGTGATGATTCAACACGTACAAAGAACAATGGAGGTGCCAGAGAGCCAGGATACGGAAACGGTAAATCACCTTGGGTTCAGGTTTACGGTGACAACAGCTTTATAGAAAAGGCATTTACATATGCTAAACAGTATGCACCTTCATCATGCTCACTTTTCTATAACGATTATAACGAATACTGGGATCATAAGAGAGACTGTATAGCATCAATGTGTGAATCTCTATACAAAAAAGGTCTGCTTGACGGAATAGGAATGCAGTCACATGTAAACGGAGATATCAGCGGATTCTCAGGAGTAAGTGCATATACTGCAGCTATGAGAAAATTTGCAGCTATCGGATGCCAGGTTCAGATAACAGAACTTGATGTAAGCACAGAATCCGGAAAGTTTGCTTCTTCTCAGCCTGACAAATACAAGGCAATTTTCCAGGCAGCTGTTGATCTTAATAAAACATCTTCTGCCGGCAAGGTAACTGCTGTATGTGTATGGGGCCCTAACGATGCGAATACATGGATAGACAGTAAAAATTCACCTCTTCTCTATGATACAAATAACAAGCCAAAAGATGCTTATTATTCAGTAGCAGGTGTTGTTCCTGAATCAGAATGGGGTGACGGTGGCAGTCCGAGTACTCCTGTTACTAAACCGGTTGAACCTGATGAAAACGGTTATTTATTCCATGATGACTTTGAATCATCAGAAGGCTCATGGTCACCGAGAGGCTCTGTTGATATGGAAATCAGCAACAAAGCCGCATATGCCGGTTCAAAATCACTTCTTGTTTCAGGCAGAACTTCTGAATGGAACGGTGTACAGAAATCATTAGGTTCTGTAACATTCAAACCAGGCCAGTCATACAGTTTCAGTGCTGATGCTGCTTATGCAGATGGCAGTGATGCAGAGTTTATCATGACTCTTCAGTATACAGATGCTGCTGGTGAAACGCAGTATGAACACATGGATACAAAATCAGCATCAGACGGAAAATTCGTTCAGCTTTCCGCAAAAGATTATAAGATTCCTTCAGGTGCCTCGGACGTCCAGCTTGTTATCGAAACATCATCAGCTCTTGGTGATTTTTATGTTGATGAAGCAATAGCTGCCGTTTCAGGAACACCAATAGATGGTCCTTCTGAAATTAAAATAGTTGCTGGTGATGTCAACTGTGACGGAAAAATCAATGTTGCTGATCTTTGTTATGCAAAAGCAGGAGTATTGACAGACTTTGACAGCAAAGCTTCTGCTACTGCTGCCGACGTTGACCAGAATAAAGTCGTAAACAGCAAAGATCTGATCATGCTTCAGGAATACCTTCTCGGAATAATTTCAGAATTTGAAAAAGATCCTTCAGGACCTGTAACACCTCCGGGAGATGATAATCCTCCTGTTTCAATTACTCCTAAAGAATACATGAAGAATTTCAGCAGTAAAATAGCTGAATATCCTGCAGCAGGCGTAACAGATATGAAGGGCGGAGTTGACTACGGCACCCTTAAGAAATATACATATAATTCAACTACCCGCGGACGTATGACAAATGTAAATGTACTGCTCCCTCCAGGATACAATCCGAATGAAAAATATCCTGTTCTTTATGCAATGCACGGTTACTGGGAAGATGAAGACTCTCTTATGACAATGGGAAAAGTTCAGAATATTCTTGGAAATCTTATCGCATCAGGCGAAGCAGAAAAAATGATTGTTGTATTCCCATATATCTTCACAAGCAAAACTCAGGAAAAATGTTCAGGAATGGATCTTAACAATTCACTAGCCTACGATAACTTTATTAACGATCTTGTAAAAGATCTGATGCCTTATATCGAAAGCAATTTCTCAGTTAAGACAGGAAGAGAAAATACAGCTATAACAGGATTCTCAATGGGAGCACGTGAGTCCCTGTTTATTGGTATGACACGCAGTGATCTTTTCGGATATGTAGGTTCTGCATGTGCAGCTCCTGGACTTACTCCTGGAGCAAACCTCTCAACACATCCGGGACAACTTAAGGAAAGTGAACTTAAACCTAAATATGATATGCCATATCTTATCTTACTGACATGTGGCGGAACTGACAGCGTAGTTTATGACCAGCCAGCAACATACAGCAGATTCCTTACTCAGAACGGTGTAGATCATCTTTATCACCTTGTATCAATGGGTGGACACGGTGATTCAAGTGTTCAGCCTCATTTCTACAATTTACTCAGAGGATTATTCAAAGCAAAATAATTTCTTGTACGCACAAGCAAAAACAGATGCTGATTTTTCAGCATCTGTTTTTTTATCTGTTATCAATTTTTTCAGGGTACATATCATGATTAAGAAGGCGTTTAAAAGCAAAGTCTTCCCATTTTGTCTGAGGTTTACCGTAATTACAGTAAGGGTCTATTGATATTCCACCTCTTGGAGTAAATTTTCCCCATACCTCAATATATCTCGGATCCATTAATTTTATAAGATCCTTCATGATAATATTAACACAATCCTCGTGAAAATCCCCATGGTTTCTGAAGCTGAAAAGATATAGCTTCAGAGATTTGCTCTCAACCATTTTTACATCAGGTATATATGAAATATATATTGCTGCAAAATCAGGTTGTCCTGTTATCGGGCAAAGGCTTGTAAATTCCGGACAATTAAACTTTACAAAATAATTATTTTCCGTATGTTTGTTAAGAAATGTTTCAAGTACATCAGGAGAATAATTATCAGGATATTTAACATTCTTGTTTCCAAGAAGCGTAACGTCATTCATTTGTTCTTTAGTTCTCATAAATATATTTCCTTATTTTTCTACTTTAAAGCAGGATCGTCAATACCATTGAGCTCAAATGCTTTTTTTCTGTCAAGACATGTGCCACATTTTCCGCATGGCTTTTCTTCTCCGACATAACAGCTCCAGGTTAGTTCATACGGAACCTTAAGCTCAAGTCCTTTTTTTACTACATCTCCTTTATTCATACTTACAAAAGGAGCCTCAATTCTGAGCTGACCTCCGCTTCCCTCATATATTGCTTTATTAATTGCATCATTAAATGATGTACTGCAGTCAGGATACGCATTTCCGGCAGCATCATCGCCATGTGCACCATAATAAATTACACTGCAGTCCTTTGAAAGTGCAATACTCGCTGCAGATGACAGAAATAAACCATTACGGAAAGGTACATATGTTGAAACCGGTAAACCATCTGTTTTTTTCAATTGTTCATCATAGCTTTCAAGAGGAATTTCCCTGTCAGAACCTGATAAAAGTGAACAGTCACTGTACTGAAATATTTTTGTAAGGTCAAGTCCCAGGTGTTCAGTTTTATAATACTTAGCAATAGATTCAGCCGCCTCTATTTCCTTTTTATGCTTCTGTCCGTAAAATATTGATAATGCAATTACATTATCATTTCCGTATTTTTCAACTGCCATTGCAAGACATGTAGTACTGTCTACTCCACCACTGAATAAAACCAATGCTTTCATATATAAATTATAACCCCTTTTATCTGAATATCTGGTTCTGGAGACTGATGTCAGTTTTAAAGCGTCCTCTGAGAGTGCTTGTTGATGTCTTTGAAGCTGTTTTCTTTATGCCTCTGGCTGTCATACAGCTGTGGTTTCCCTCAATAAGTACTGCAACATCTTCTGAACCAGTAACTTTCATTACTATCTCAGCTATATCAGAACCGATACGTTCCTGCAGCTGAAGCCTTTTTGCAACCATATCTGCTATTCGTGCAAGCTTACTTATTCCGATAACCTTATTCTTCGGAACATATGCTATTGAGACTTTCATATTGTACATAAGAGCAAGATGATGTTCACAATAACTGAATACCTCAATATCTTTTACTATTACAACATCCTGTCCGGCATCACTTGAATTTATGCTGAATGTTTTGTCAAACATCTGTGCTATTTCATCATTTGTATAATTCATGCCTTCAAAGACTTTTTCGTACATCCTTGCAACACGTTTTGGTGTATCAATTAGCCCCTCCCTGTCAGGATCATCACCCAATGCTATAATAATACCACGTATATGCTTTTTAATTGCTTCTGTATCTATTGGCATTCCTACACTCCCTTTTTATCAGGATCCCATATTATTTTATGAATCTGAAGCTGAAGATTAATATCGTTAAGATGATTTTCCTTCATAAAATCTACAATCTGTTCCGGGTTAATCTTTCCGAATACGGGACTGATATAAATATGACATTTATTTATCAGTGAAAATTTTTCAATTACAGTTTTTGCTTTTTTCAGATCCTGCAAATCAGATACAACAAATTTTACTGTGTCTTTTGAAGACAGACGATTAAAATTAAGCAAAAACATTCTGCTTTCCATACCACTTCCCTGAAGCTTATAATCAACTGTAAATGACGGTCTGTTTTCAATATCTATAAATTCTAAAATGTCAATACTTCCGTTTGTTTCTATCTCGACACGTATTGATTTATCATTTGCAAGTTTTTCAAGGAGTACATATATATTTTTCTGAATAAGTGGTTCTCCGCCTGTCAGCGTTACATTTATTACTCCTGTTGATTTTATATACTCATATATTTCATCTTCAGATAATAATTCAAATGTCACCTTCATATCATTTGCCCATCTTGTATCACAATATTCACAATCAAGATTACATCCGCAAAATCTGATAAACACTGCTAACTGTCCGGCAAACATACCTTCTCCATTAATGCTGACAAATTTTTCTGCAATATTATATTTCAACTATTTTCCTCCTATTCACTGTATATGGCACAATTATTCGGAGTCTCATAAACCGTAATCTCTTTTACACGGTATCCTCTTTTTTTTAGCCTTTCATAAAAATATTTCGACATATTTTCCGCTGTCGGTGTGAAATCAAGAGAAATTATTTTAAATCCGCTTTCACAGAGCATATCAAGCAGTTCAGGCTTAAGACTGTTTTTTTCTATTATCATAGCATGATCAAGTTCGTCTGCTTCAGTTTTAAGTGCTGTTTTAAGGTCTTTGAAATCTACTACCATTCCTTTTTCATTTCCGCATTCGGCAAGATGATCATCGCATATTGCCGCTATTATTCTCCAACGATGCCCATGAATGTTTCCGCACTTCCCCTGATATCCATTCAAAAAATGTGCACTGTCAAACGACGCTTCAGTTTTAAGTATATACATTAATATTTTTACCGCTTAATTACCTTATGCAGTAACGCTCCTCTCAGTTTTTATTTTTTATCAATAAAAAAGACAGACGCATAATGCTGTCTGCCGGAACTATGATTTATGTAATTATAAACCTAGCCCTAGTTTTGTTTATAGACAGGATGGTACAAATAAACTGTCTTGTGATTAACACTATACTATATATATTATATCATCCATATAATTATTTTGCAATAAAAAATATATACTTATTAATTAAAAATATTTCGTCTGTTAATTGTAAAAACCAATATTTAAATTACTTATATTAACAGCTATGAATCAGTTTTCTAGCATTATATACACCAATAATTGATTGTTGCCAAATTGTAATATATCTGTTATAATAATGTCATCCCAGTAAGGGAAATACACACGGAGGTATTCAAGTATGTGCAATAACTTTTTTGCTTCATTTTGTGAATGGATCAAGTCTTTTTGTAAGTAATTTTAATCAATAGAAATAATATAGTAATCCCGATAAGGGGAAATATACAAGGAGGTACTCAAATATGTGCAATAACTTTTTTGCTTCATTTTGTGAATGGATCAAGTCTTTTTGTAAGTAATTTTAATCAATAGAAATAATATAGTAATCCCGATAAGGGGAAATATACAAGGAGGTACTCAAATATGTGCAATAACTTTTTTGCTTCATTTTGTGAATGGATCAAGTCTTTTTGTAAGTAATTTTAATCAATATAAATCTCAAATAGGACATACACCGCCTTTGAGGCAGCTCGTTTTGTAAGATAAGAATATAAATTCTTATTTAACCAGACTGCCTGAGTTAACCTTTGAAAACATAATATAATAAAGGGTCTGTAAAATAACAGCCCTATGAAACGAAATCCCACTTTCATTTTCTTGTAAGTGGGATTTCGTTTCTTTTGTATATAAAAAAATTTGAATGTAAAAAATATTTCAACTGACAAAAATGTAAGCTTATCTCTTATCTGACCGACTTTTCATTCAATGAAGCTGAAAGAAATAAAATATTTTCCTTTAGCTCAGCCTGTTCCTGTTTATATCCCTGTGACATCTTTGAGAACCGCTCATCAGAAAGCTTTCCTGAAATATTCTTTCCGACAGTCAGAACGTTAATAATATTATATTTCCTACAAATATAAGCATGTCACTGTGGTCAATCATAAAATTGTCGCATTCCTGATAGCAGGTATCAGTGTATTTTGTTTCTGGCATTATAATAAAGATTGTTTGTATGGTTTGTTATTTCGATATGTGACAGTAAATCTCGTCCCAGTCAAATACCCGTATTATATTTTTATGCTTGACCTCCTTGTTGTATGGCGCATCAAAAAGCAAAACAGCTATTCCGTTTTCTGCCAGAAACAGTGCCACGTCCGGCTTATCATCTATCATAATTTCTGCAGAAATTTGTTTGCAGAAATCAAGCTTTTCCGCGGGAGTATTGCTTTCGGAACAGAAAAAAATGTCCTCAAAGTGAAGCTTATTATTGTTTATCCATCTCTTAAACAAATGCCTGCTAAGACACCCTAGGGGGTTTTTCATTATGGCAAACTTCCTCGCCGTAATTCCATATAATACGTGACCGTCCGAGTTTAGTCTGTGATTCACCTCGAATGCCTGTTTCCTCGGTTGTAGCTTACAACAATATTCATAAAAATATTTAAGCCCGAACATGAATTCCTGACCCCGGCTTACCCTGAATATTTCGGCTGTGGTGTACCCCGCAGGATTTACTGGCTTGCGCCCCCAGAATATCTCGCCGTACTTGTAATTAAATCCCGACATATCGGTAAGCACACCATCGGCGTCAATTCCTATTATCATTTTTATCCTCCATTTTCATTTCAATAATCTGCTTTCGTATTTCGTCCGTAATCCGCTCCGCGCCTTTTCCCACGGGTTCAATGGGAACACCGAACTTAATTTGCAAGGAATATTTTTTGAATTTTCTGAAGTTAAATATCCGAGGGAATTTTTTGCATGGCGGAAAAATATCATGCGCACCGTTTACACATACGGGTACGATTTTAATTCCCGAATCTATCGAAAGTACAGCCGCTCCACACTTGAATTTTCCGAGTTCTCCCCTTCTTGTCCGCGTACCCTCGGGGTGAACAAGAATACAGCTTTTCTCATTAACTATCACTTCCTGTGCACGCTTCATTGATGGAAAAAAATCGCCGTTTCTGTCAATTGGAATACCTCCCGCAATTTCAAACACTTTGCGAGAAACGGTTTTATTAAGATGTTCCTGAGCTATGAGTGCGCATGTTTCGTTTAAGTGCGTAAAATTGTTAAGAGCTGTCCATACCCACATACAGTCAAGGTCGCTTTCGTGGTTGGGACAGAATATATACCGACTGCCAACATCAAGATTTTCCGAACCGATAACTTCAAATTTATAAAAACATTTTGTAAACCTTACAAACATCTTGAACAATCGCATATCGCTTTTCGATCTCTGTGCGGGGTAGCCGTCAAAACAATCCGCCTGTATGTCATTGTCGCTTCCGTCCGCAATGCGGGAACACAATTCTCTGACAGTACGGCATTCAAACACACTTTGTAACGAAAAATCAATTCCCATTTCCTGAGCATTCGCGGCATATTCAATTGAACTCAGACTGTCACCTCCGAGCTCAAAGAAATCATCGTTCACCCCAACACACTTAATTCCCAGCAAGTCGGACACAATCCCACAGAGAATTTTTTCAGTCTCGGTTTCGGGCGCGGCGTAATCTTCGGAGCGTTTATTTATATCAGGTACAGGAAGATTTTTTCTGTCGATTTTCCCGCTCGGCGTAACGGGCATCTCTGCAAGGCGCATGAAATAATTCGGCGTCATATACGCGGGCAGCCTTGATGTGAGATATGTACGCAGTGCCTTATCTTCGATCACATTATCGGAGATGAAGTATCCAGCGAGATAATGCCTGCCTTTTTCAGAATACCTATCCATAACTGCGGCGAGACGTATTCCTTCAAAGCTACTCATAACGCTTTCAATTTCGCCAAGTTCAATACGCATACCGTGAATTTTAAACTGAGCGTCAATCCGTCCGAGAAATTCAATATTGCC
Source organism: uncultured Ruminococcus sp. (assembly GCA_937872775.1). GTDB lineage: Bacteria > Bacillota > Clostridia > Oscillospirales > Ruminococcaceae > HUN007. Next base: position 42,966 of record CALMUA010000215.1, on the reverse strand, counting down.
GTTTACCTGCATACGTGCCAAATCGCCTGTATGGTACATCGTTTCGCCGCTTACAAACGGATTCGGTACAAACTTTTCCGCCGTCAGTTCAGGACAGTTAATATATCCTTTCCCCACTCCGTCCCCCGATATGCACAGTTCTCCAGCAATTCCAATGGGAAGCGGTTTTCCGTCGCCGTCCAGAATATATATGTGCGTGTTTGCAATGGGTCTACCGATTGAAATATCCGAAGAAGCCTGGGCATGTTCAAAAGAAGACCACACGGTCGTTTCCGCAGGACCGTAAATATTGTAAATTTCCGCAGAGGTATTTTTTTTGAGCTTCTCAAACAAATCCATGGGAAATTCCTCCCCACCGAGAATAATGGTTTTCAATACCGAAAGATATTCAAGATTGCTTTTGTCAAAAATATAACTTCTCATTTTTGTGGGAGTTGTCTGAATTATTTCGGCACCACTATCGGTTATAAGTCTGCCTAACTGTTTCTGCGAAACAGTTTGAGTATCGCTTGTCAAATATATTTTAATACCGTTTAAAAGCGGCAGAATACTTTCCGTAACAAAAATATCAAAAATAAAATTCGTTACCGATACTATGCTCCGAGCATCTTTTCCTATAATTTTACGGCAGACGTTAAAATCATTGTCAGCGCAGTAATTCACAACATTTTTATGAGAAACCGCTGCCCCTTTTGGCTTGCCCGTAGAACCCGAAGTGAAAATCACATAACACAAATCATCGGGACAGTTTAAATTTTCAATATGCTCCGTATTGTGGGAATAATCAAAGCTATTTAGCGAAATTTCTTCAATATTTTCGCAAGAATAGCCAAACGTTAGCGCAAGCTTTGCCCCCACCGTTTCAAGCATATATTCAATTCTTTCCGCAGGATACGAGGGTGAAACGGGCATATACGCTCCGCCCGATTTAAGTACCCCTAGCATTGCCACAATTATATGCGGACTTCTCTTAGCTATAATCGGAACAACGTCATTGGGCTTTATGCCCTTTTCACGTAGACAATGTGCAATAGAGTTTGACATTTCGTCAAGACGGCGGTATGTAAACTTCTCATTCTCAAACACAAGTACGACTTTATATGGATTATTTTCCGCTTGCTCCGAAAATAATTCATGCACGCATTTGTCTTTCGGATAATCCACAGCTGTATTATTAAAATTGAAAATGATTCTCCTGTATTCTTCATCAGGCAGTATTGAAATATCTTTGAGCGGTATATTTTTATCCGAAACAATCTGATTTACAATAAGCATAATTCTTTCCGCAACTAGAGAAATTTCGCCGTCCTGGGGGAAAGCCTCCGTCTGATAATCAATCGTAACGGTATATCTGTCCGAGCTGTCGCGGTTATCAATATGAAAGGTAAACGGGATTTCACTGAAACCGCTCGGAAACCATTTTGTCGACGCTTTAATATTTGTTTTCGCATTCTGACAGCTTACCATAACGCCGTAAAGATTTCCCGAAAAATCCATTCTTTCGCGTATGTCACGCAGAATATCACCGAAGGGATACTTTCTGTGCCTGAAAATCTGTCTGTGACCGTCCGTTATTTTTCTGCAAAGAGAAAATGCAGAGTCGTTATCCGAAATTTCCACAGTAAGCGGAGCGGTGGAAATATACATACCCACCGTTCTTTTTTCGTGGACGTTATTACGGTTAAGTACAGGTAAGCCTATGGTCACGGATTTGTTTTCCACGTTTATTCTTGAAAGATATGCTATTACCGCTGCTTCAAAAACAACAGCTTGTGAAATGCCGTTTTCCGCACAGAATTCGTCTGTTTTATTCGTCAGTTCAGCGGACAAAGCTGTTGTGTATCTTTTTGCCGTCGGAACAAAAACAGGCGTCCGCATAAGCTTAATCGGACTTAGTTCAGGCTTGTCACGGTATTTTTCCGTCCAGTAAGCTTTATCACGCACATATTTTTCGGATTTGAAATACTTTTGCTCGCTTTCTATATAGTCAGTATAGTTGTACTTCGGCAAATCAACGGTCTTACCATGTACAAGAAGGTTATAAATATAAAACACGTCTTTCGCAAGTATGCTGTAAGTCCACGCATCCGAAATAAGGTGGCTCGCGCATAAAAGCACGCCAGATTTTCCACATAATTCAAAAACGGTGACACGATACATCTGAGAATCAAGCAATTCAAAAAGCTTGTTGGCATACTCTTCCCCAAAGCGGTTGAATTCATCACTACTGTTAAATTCCATGAAATCAAATTTTTCATAACTGTAATTATGTGTATATTGAACCATTTTGCCGTTATTATCACAGAAGCGGATACGCATACCGTCCTGCAGGCGTATTTCCTCGTTTACCGCCTGTTCAAGCAGCTTGCTGTCATATTTTTCGTCGAACAATACTGCACCGCAGATATTGGATATGCTTGTATTTTCGTAAAACTTCTGCAAATTCCAGATGTTTTTCTGCGGAGTGGTAAGCTTATACTGCGTCATAGTTATATAACACCAATCCTTTTATCTTACTATTTAAAATATAAATATTTTCAACTTTATTATACCAAATTTTACAAGTTTAGTCAATGGCACTATATTTTGTGACTCAGAAATCAATTTTCAATCATAATCACTAATAATTATTTTCATAAAGAGTAAACGAAAATGTAAGGAAGTATATAAAATAAATTTTGGCATGAATTTAATATTAAAAGTGCAATTTGCTATTAAACGATAACTTAGTTGTAATGTTACCAATAAAAATAGTGTACTGAAAGCAAGTATAAACTTCCAGTACACTATTTTCGTTCTGACTGTCATTACAATATTTATCTATCTTAATTACAGTAACGTATTTTCGTTGCTTGCAGGCTTTGATTCAATATTTTTTTAATTGGGATAGATGGATTCGAACCATCGGGTGACGGAGTCAAAGTCCGTTGCCTTACCGCTTGGCTATACCCCAGTATCATTATGACGAATCACTTAAAATATTATATCAGATACAGACATATATGTCAAGCATTTTTTTATTTTTTGTATTATAATGTATATAAATTATTATTAATAATCCTCAAATGACCAAATACTCACTTAGCCATTTTAATACGGCAATGTACAGCATAGATGCATGTTTAAATTGAAGCTGAAGATCTGACTCCTGCTTCAATTTAAAAATTCCCCGCATCAGAGGCGGAAGACATATTGCTTAACTTATATATATTACATTTTTATACCGGATAAAAGGCATAGGGAAAAAAGATGCCCTACGCCTTTTATGAAATTATCATCTCACTTTTTGTTATGAAGAACAGCAAGCTGCTCATATTTCTTTTTTGTTGCCATACCTCCTCGTATATGTCTTTCTTTTTTATTGTTTTCCAGAATTTCTTTAACCAGAGGATACAACTGAGGCTGTATTCTTGGAAGTCTTTCTGCGACATCTTTATGTACAGTTGATTTTGATATTCCAAATTGTTTTGCAGTGGCTCGTACTGTTGACTTATTTTCGATTATATATTCACCTAAAATAATAGCACGTTCCTGAAAGTCTGATATAGATTTCTCATTCAAAAAATTTCACCTCAATACAATTAGTGTGGTTTAATAATAATATATATGGTGAAAATCTCTTTTATATTACTTGTATTTTTTTATTAATCTCTTGATTTATATTCATATTTATGTTATAATAATTAAGTTGCAGTCGTAATCAAATACTGCAATTTATACATAATTATATACAATGGAGAGGTATCGAAGTGGTCATAACGGGGCTGACTCGAAATCAGTTTGAGAGCAATCTCACAGGGGTTCGAATCCCCTCCTCTCCGCCAAATCTAAAATGTCTGCAAGTCAATAATTCACTTGCAGACATTTTTGTTATACAAAAATTTATAATTATATCAAACATAAATAATAACGGCTGTATATCGTAACTTTGGTTATAATATACAGCCGTTTTATATCTACTATTGATCCCTATTTGAAAGTTTATAAAAACATCTGAATTTTTTCAAAGCTTTCCGGTTATACTTCATCCTTGTTTACATAATCTTAAGGTTTTACTGTATTACTTAATAATGACGTTTTATTTTTTTAAAATAGTGTCATCTGACTTGATTTTGGCAGGCTTCCGAATGTGCCCATTTTCTCGAGCATTTCAATTACAGTTTTTGAAGCACCGCTGTTAGTCTGGAATTCTTCAATTGAAATATAGTTTCCTGCCTGCGCAGCGTTATACAGATTGTTTGCAGCTGCACCACCAATACCAGGAATTGAACTGAACGGTATGCGTATTTTGCCGTCTTCAATAAGATACTTATATGCATGTGATTTCTTAAGATCAAGCGGAAGGAGTGAAAAACCTCTTTCAAGCATTTCATTTATTATGTATAGCATATCAAGAGTTGATGATTCTTTGGGAGAACGTTCATTACCCATTTCTCTAAGCATTTCGCATTTCTCACGAACAGCCTCTTTTCCTAAGACAGCAGTTGCCGCATCAAAGTCAGTACCTCTTACAGTAAAATATGTTGCATAAAATTCAACTGGTCTGTAAAGTTTGAACCATCCTAGTTTTATTGCAGCAATTACATATGCTGCGGCGTGAGCTTTCGGAAACATGTATTTGATTTTAAGACAGCTGTCAATATACCACTGTGGAACATCATGGTCAAGAAGCATCTGAATGAGTTCAGGAGTAAATGTTTTCGGTGCTTTACCCTTACGGGTGTTCTCCATTATCTGGAACGCCTGCTTTGGCTCTACACCTTTATACAGAAGATATGTCATAATACTGTCACGTGTTCCGATAACTTCAGAAATTGTACATGTTCCCTGTTCGATAAGGTCCTTTGCATTTCCGAGCCATACATCCGTACCATGAGAAAGTCCCGAAATCTGAAGAAAGTCACTGAATTTTGTTGGCTTTGAATCCATAAGCATCTGTATTGTAAAGCCAGTTCCCATCTCAGGGATTCCAAGACTTCCTGTCGGACAGAATATCTGTTCAGAAGTCACGCCAAGTACTTTTGAATCTGTTATCATTTTTATTACATCCGGGTCTGACGTAGGTACATCCTTTATAAGAATTCCTGTCATATCCTCAAGATGTTTATATAATGTAGGAACAACATGTCCGAGTTCATCAAGCTTAAGAATAGTATCATGAAGAGAGTGGAAGTCAAAGTGAGTCGTAATAACATCACAATCCGTTGAATCTGCCGGATGCTGTACAGGAGTAAAATCATAAACTTCATAATCATTCGGTACAACAACCATTCCTCCAGGATGCTGACCAGTTGTCTTTTTTACGCCGGTACAACCCTTTGAAAGCCTTAATACTTCAGCATTGTTTATTTCAAGATTTTTATCAGTACAATATCCCTTTGCATATCCGAAAGCTGTTTTTTCTGCTACAGTACTGATAGTTCCGGCTTTAAATACATTATCACGGCCGAAAAGCTGCTCTGTATACCTATGAGCAGATGACTGATATTCACCTGAAAAGTTAAGATCTATATCAGGAGCTTTGTCTCCGTCAAATCCAAGAAATGTTTCAAACGGAATATCATGTCCATCACGCATCATATCAGTACCACATTCAGGACAATTTTTCTGGGGTAGGTCAAATCCTGATCCATATTCACCTGTAGTATTAAATTCACTGTACTTGCATCCAGGACAGACATAATGCGGACACAGGGGGTTAACTTCTGAAATACCTGCCATTGATGCTACAAATGATGAACCAACAGACCCACGTGAACCTACCTGATAACCATGCTCAACCGAGTTCCATACAAGTTTCTGTGCAATAATATACAACACGGCAAAACCATGCTTTATAATAGATGACAGTTCCCTGTCAAGACGTTTCTCAACAATTTCAGGAAGAGGATCTCCATAGATCTCATGGGCCTTATCATGCGTAATACGAACCAGATCTTCCTCTGCGCCCTCAATAGTTGGTGTATATGTTCCATTAGGTATAGGACGGATCTGTTCAGTCATATCAGCAATCATATTAGTATTTTTTACAACGACATCATATGCTTTTTCTTGGCCCAGATACTGAAATTGTTCAAGCATTTCATCTGTTGTTCTGAAAAACAACGGCGGCTGGTCTTCTGAATCCTTAAAACCGTTTCCTGTCTGAAGAATTTTTCTGAATATACTGTCCTTCTCATCAATAAAATGAACATCACAAGTTGCAACTACAGGTATTCCAAGTTCTTCACCGAGAGCAACGATTTTCTTGTTATAATCTTTAAGTTCATCTTCACTGCGTGCCATACCGTTTTTAAGCATAAATGCATTGTTCATATGCGGCTGAATTTCAAGATAATCATAAAATTTTGCCAACTCAACAATTTCTTCATGCGGTTTATTTTCGATCATAGCTGTAAACAATTCACCCGCTTCGCAGGCACTTCCGAAAATAAGTCCTTCTCTATGCTTTTTAAGAACAGATTTAGGCATAAGAGGTTTTTTATAAAAATAATTAAGATGTCCGTATGATACAAGTTTATAAAGATTTTTAAGTCCAAGCTGATTTCTTACAATTATTATCTGATGAAATGACTTAAGCTTCTTTACGTCTATAGTAGAAACATTTGTGTTAAGATCTGAAAGTATTTTTACATCATTGTTCTGAACAAGTCGTTTTATAAGTTCAATATAAATTTTTGCAAGCATTCTTGCGTCATCTGTTGCACGGTGGTGCTCAAATTTTCCGAGTTTAAGATGCTTTGCCACCATATTGAGCTTATGCTTTGAAATATCAGTCAGCATCGCCTGACACATTGTCAACGTATCAATGTAGTTGAATTTAAAATCAATATTATTTCGCTCACAGCTCGCATTAATAAAAGATACATCAAATGTGGCATTGTGAGCTGCAAGAACTGCATTTTCACCACAGTACTCCATAAATTTCTTTAATGCTTCTGTTTCGGAAGGTGCATCATCAACCATCCCGTTTGTTATTCCTGTAAGCTCTGTAATGTGTGCCGGTATTTGCATTTCAGGATTAACATATGTATGAAACTCATCAATTATCTGCATATTTCTGACCTTAACAGCACCGATTTCAGTAAGTCTGTCATTTTTGCTGCTTAGCCCTGTAGTTTCCACATCAAAAACGACAATCTCGTCATTTACACTTCTGCTATCATCATTATGCAGAATTTTCAGTCTGTTAATATCATTTACAACATACGCTTCACATCCGTACAACACCTTGAAATCCGGATCCTTGAATCCACTTGCTGTATTCATAGCCTCAGGAAACGCCTGAACATTTCCATGGTCTGTAATTGCAACAGCCGGATGGCCCCATTCGTGTGCTCTCCTTACAATCTGTTCTGCAGGTGTAACTGCATCCATCGAAGACATTGCCGTATGCATATGCAGTTCAACACGTTTGACCCTGGCATTATCTTTTTTCATTATTCTTGTTCCAAGAACAATTGAATCAGCCATTATTGACATATCTTTTGCAAAATTATCGAAGTCAATTCTTCCGTTTACAACAATTGTACTTCCTTTTTTTATAAGTCCAAGTCCGGACTCATCAATCTTATCGTTCTTTTCAAATATTTTTATTATAACAGAACCTGTATAATCAGTTATTGTATATGAAAATACCGTTCTATCTCCCTTAATTTCTTTACTATCACATTCAAACACATCTCCCCATATAGTAACCTTATTGTTTAAATGTTTTACAGCTTCAGAAATCGGAACCGCTTCTTGTTTTATCTCACGTCCTCTGATAAGTTTTCCGAGGTCATCATTAAACTTAACTGAAAGTCCAAGTGAATCAAGAAGCACTTCACGAAATGAAACAGTCTTTGTACTCCCCTGACCCAATGAAGAGTTACCTTCATTGGCTGAAAACTGCTCTGTATGCTTTGGCAATTCAGCCATTGCTTGACCAATGAGCTTTTCGTGCTCTTCATTTTTTACCGTAAGCTCACCTGTGAGGTTAATTGTATAATTTAAACCAAACTCCTGATTAATAATCGATGACAGCTCACGACAAAAATTTGATTTCATAAGCAGTTCATATCCACCTGTTTTTAACTCAATATTTATTACATTTTCATCTTCTGCTGTGACAATACATTCATCAAGAAATCCGTTTACAACTGAAAGTTTTCTTTTGAGTTTATCTTTAAGAACGCTGAAATAGTCAAGTGCAAAGAGTTCTGAGGGATAAAAACATAATACATTTATTTTTTCAACTGCAAAGCCTGCTATGAGATTATTTTCAAATGTAAGTGTACTTTCAAAGTCTATCAGTTCCGAAAATTTTATATAAAATGAAATTGCTCTCAAGTCACCCGTATATGTAATTTTAAATATACTTCCCCCCGATATTTTTTCTGGTATTTCAATATTGAATTCCTTTAAAAAATCCAGAACATTTATTTCATTCATTAAAATTCTCCTGTTCAAATTTACATATTATTTATTTCCTTCATCAATTCACTTAATATATCAGACTCAGGCACTTTTTTTATTATTTTACCTTTTTTAAAAAGAACAGCACAGCCTTCCCCACCTGCAATTCCGATATCAGCTTCCTTTGCTTCACCAGGACCGTTTACTATGCATCCCATTACTGCAACTTTTATATCCTTTTGAATATTTTCAAGCTCTTTTTCAACTTGATTTGCAAGACCTATAAGATCTATTCTTGTTCTTCCGCATGTCGGACATGAAACAAGCTGCGGTCCCCCTCTGAGTTCAAGACTTTTAAGAATATCACGTGCAGCGTATACCTCACGCACCGGGTCGCCAGTAAGTGAAACCCTTATCGTTTCACCTATTCCATCTGCAAGCAGCGAACCTATTCCTACAGATGATTTTATTATTCCCATTCGTTCTGTTCCGGCTTCTGTAACCCCAAGATGAAGCGGATAATCAGCTGTCTGAGCCATTTTTCTGTATGCTTGTATCATGTTTTTGACATTTGAAGATTTTATAGATATAACAATATCATCAAAGTCAAATCTGTTGAGCATTTTAACATGATTCATTGCACTTTCTACCAATGCTTCAGGTGTCGGACCACCGAATTTTGCAAGGATATCTTTTTCAACAGAACCGGAATTAACACCTATTCTTATAGGAATGTTTTTATTGGCACAAGCATTTGCAACTGCTTTTACTCTATCCGTGTCTCCTATGTTTCCGGGATTAATTCTTATCTTATCAATTCCTGCATCAACTGCTGACAGTGCAAGTCTGTAATCAAAATGTATATCAGCAACAAGAGGAATATTTACTGCAGATTTTATTGCAGGTATCAGAGCTATTGCGTCCTTATCAGGAATTGCTGCACGAATAATCTCACAGCCTGCCTTTTCAAGCTCTACCGCCTGTCTTACACTTCCGTCAATATCTATGGATTTTGTATTAAGCATTGACTGAATATAAATATGCCTGCCATCAAATGTCAGATCCTTAAGTTTAACAGGTTTTACATTTCTCATATAAAATTCCCTCCATGTTTCATCTGTTGTTTTTTATCTGCAAAGGCAAACAGGGCTTTATTTGCCCTGTATTTTAAAATATATTAAAACAATTTTTTTACATCATTTATTGTTACAACTATCATAAGCAGCATAAGAAGCGCAAGGCCTATAAAATGGACCATTCCTTCCTTTTCAGGCGGTATAGGTTTCTTTCTTATTGCTTCAATAATTAAAAATACCAGTCTTCCTCCGTCAAGTGCAGGAAGTGGAAGCAAATTAAATATTCCAAGGTTTATGGTTATCATGGCAACAAGCTGCAGAAGGCTTTCAAAACCATATGCTCTTACTTCACCTATTGCAGTTACGATTCCAACTGGTCCTGACAGATCATTCAGACCATACTGTCCGGTTACAAGATCTATCAGTGAGATCCATATCAGTCTTGCAAGTGTAAGTGTATTTCTGAATGAATAACCTATTATAACAGGTATAGTTTTCTCCTTTTCAACGTTAACAAAGAAATCATATCTGCTTTCAGCCAGTTTAAGCTCCTCAGTTCCTGTATACTCTTCTTTGGTTTCAAATTTTACATACTTATCCTTTTCGTTTTCTCCATTATTCTTTTCTACATAGTAATAATATGAATCATAAAATTTAACGTCATCAAGATTAACTTTCTTTCCGTCTCTTTTTACAACAAGATCAAAAACACCATCAGCAGTGTTACTGAGTTTATAGGCAATATCCTGATTTGTGAATATTCTCATATTGTCCATTTTAACTATTTCATCGTCTATCTGGAGACCTGTCTGTTCACTCATTGCGTTTTTTTCAAATTTTACAATAGTGTTGGTAGGTATCTTATCAGTAACGCATGTCATAATAATTGCCACAACAAATCCAAGTAAAAGGTTCATGACTGCACCGGCAACTACAACGCCTATCCTGTTGATAACTGGTTTATTATGAAACGCCCTTGGATCATCACTATGTTCATCCTCACCCTCCATTGCGCAAAAACCACCAACAGGAAATAATCTGAGAGAATATTCTGTTTCTCCTTTGGTGAATTTTACAATCCTCGGGCCCATCCCGATTGCAAATTTATTTACCCTGATTCCACTCAGCTTTGCTACAGCAAAATGTCCGAACTCATGAATAGCAACAAGAATTCCGAATACGATTAATGCAATAATTATATTCATAAAAAATTACTCCTTAGGTTTCTATATTTTAGATTTAACAAATTCTCTTGCCATTCTGTCAGCTGAAACAACATCATCATATTTTTGAATATCATAATATGAGAAATTATCAACAGCTGCTTTTACAAGTTCACCTATTTTTAAAAAGCTGATTTTATTTTCAAAGAAGTATCTGACAGCCTCTTCATTTGCTGCATTTGCTATACATGGATATGCCCCTCCTCTTTTAACTGCATCTATGCATACTGAAAGACATTCAAATGTATCATAATCCGGTTTTTCAAACGTAAGCGTTCCGCAGTCAGTAAGTGACAGGCGTTTTGCAGGACATTGTATTCTCTGAGGATACATTAACGCATATTGAATAGGTATTCTCATATCCGGTGCACCCATCTGACCTATTATTGAAAAATCCTTATATTCTACAGCAGAATGAAGAACACTCTGTCTGTGTACGACAATTTCGATCTGTTCAGGTTCAAGATCAAAAAGCCACTTTGCCTCAATAAATTCAAGTCCTTTGTTCATAAGTGTTGCAGAGTCAATTGTGATTTTATTTCCCATGCTCCAGTTAGGATGATTGAGTGCCTGTTCAACAGTAACATTCTGAAGTTCTCTTTTGTTCTTTCCGAAGAAAGGCCCGCCTGATGCAGTGAGAATAATTTTATTTATCTTATTCATGTCATTTCCCTGAAGGCTCTGGAATATGGCTGAATGTTCACTGTCAACAGGCAATATTTTTACATTGTTTTTCTGAGCGGCTGACATTACTATTCCGCCTCCGGCAACAAGTGTTTCCTTATTTGCAAGAGCAACATCGTTTCCGTTTTCTATAGCTGTAAGAGTCGGAAGAAGCCCGACCATTCCAACTACAGAATTAAGTATAATATCTGTATCTTTATCTGCAGCTATCTGACATAACCCTTCCATTCCTGAAAGAACCTTTATAGGCATATCAGAAAGAGAATGTTTAAGCTGTAAATAATATTTATCATTAAAGATACATACATATTCAGGCGAAAATTCACGTGCCTGCTCTTCAAGAACTTTGTAGCTGCTGTTAGCAGCAATTGCTTTAACATCAAGTTTATGCAGTCTTGCAACATCCAGCGACTGCACTCCTATAGAACCAGTAGATCCTAGTACTGAAATTTTTTTCATACGTCCGTCCCTTTCCTATGTAAAACAGTATATACGCTCTGCTTCTCAGCACAAAGCTTTGAAAATCCAAAGAGCTAACAAATATTAATCTGTTAGCCCGATAATTTAAATCAAATATATATTAAACAATGACAAATACATGTACATAAACGGTGCAACAAAAAGCACACTGTCAAATCGGTCCATAAAACCGCCATGTCCAGGCATCAGTTTTCCGAAATCCTTTATACCGCACTGACGCTTTATAAGTGAAGCTGACAAATCGCCTACTGTTCCTATAAGAGCGCATGTTACTCCAAGGAAAAATGAAGAGATATAGTTAACACTGTATCCTTCTGCAAAAAAAGTAACATAAATCAGATTAAAAATAATAAAGAACAAACCATTGAATATAAGGCCTCCGGCAAAGCCTTCTATAGTCTTTTTAGGACTGATATCAGGACAAAGCTTATGTTTTCCTAAAAATGTACCTACAAAATATGCAGCTGAATCTGCAATCCATGCGCCGCATAGGGCAAGAAGAAGAAATACAACCCCGTGTTCATCTGACATCTTATGCATCTGATAAAGTGATATAAGTGAATAACTCAGAAAAACAGGTACACATATTGCATAAAATAATTTTTCTATGCTCATTTTTTTATGAACAAAAAAATAGCAAGCAAAAAGGCCTATTATTGTAGCTGTTGTAAATACTTTTTCATAAATCTGATTTTCAAGCATGCATATAAAAGGAGATGAAGCTCCATAGAAGAATGCTAATACAGATATTGCTTTGTATTCAAGACATTTATTTGCCTTATATAATTCATATATTCCGATCACAGCAAAAACTGCAAGTACAACATTTAAAACCGGAGTATCAGAAAGAAACAGCACTACAACACCAATTAGTATTCCAATAACGGATGAAATAATACGTGTAGCCAAGAATTATACACCCCCAAAGCGTCTGGATCTTCTGCCATATTCAATTAATGCTTTATCCAGCTCATCAGGTAGAAAATCAGGCCAGAGTACATCTGAAAAATAAAATTCAGCATATGCACACTGCCATATCAGATAATTTGAAAGACGCATTTCCCCGCTTGGACGGATAAGGAGATCAACATCCGGATACCCATAGGTATATAAGTTTTTTGCAACCGTATCCTCAGTAATATCTTCAGGATCAAGTTCCCCGTTTTTGACCTTCTGCGCTATAAGCTTTGCAGCATTTTTTATTTCATCACGACCACCGTAATTTATAGCCAGCAGCAATGTCATCTTATCAAAATCCTTGGTATCCTCTTCAATATCATTCATCTGTTTTCTCAGGTCATCAGCAAGTGCAGATTTGTCACCCAGAAAAACAATTCTTGTTTCTTCAAGAAAATGTTCTCTTGCCTCATCAATATACTGTCTGAAAAGATTCATTATTGCATCAACTTCATCATTTGGTCTTTTCCAGTTTTCTGTGGAAAATGCATAAAATGATATGCATTTTATCCCTATATTTCTGCAGTACCTGACGATTTTCTTAAAAGTCTTCGCACCCTCAACGTGTCCGACTTTTCTTGGCATCAAGCGTTTTTTAGCCCATCTTCCGTTTCCATCCATTATAAACCCAATATGCTGCGGAAGATTTTCAGGCAGATTATTATTATTTTTAGCCATAGTTCTCCTACTCAATAGTATTCATTTCAGCAGAAAATATTCTGATATTTTGTTTTTTCAGGACTTAATGGCAATCAACCCAAGATAAATGTTCTATAAAATTCAAGAATGTATTGGTTAATAATAATACAATTATCAGAAATTACAGAACAAGTATTAAAATATTCTGATATACTGCTGTAAAATATATTTTTTATATAGACAAAATTTCCTTTTCTTTTGCTGCAACCATTGAATCTATATCGTCACAGAATTTGTCAACTACTTTCTGCAGATCCTTTTCACACTGCTTCATATCGTCTTCTGTGATTTCAGTGTTTTTCTTCATGGTTTTAAACTTATCCATAACATCACGTCTTATTGTACGAACAGCTATCTTTGCTTCTTCTCCGTATTTTTTTATACTCTTGCAGAGTTCCTTACGTCTCTCCTCTGTAAGCTGAGGAAATATAAGTCTTATTGACTTTCCGTCATTATTTGGATTTATACCAATATCAGATGTCTGAATAGCCTTTTCAATTGCCTTTAATGCAGACATATCATAAGGCTGAATGAGCAATGTTCTTGCTTCTGTAACTGAGATTGATGCCATTTGTGAAATAGGTGTCATTGTTCCCCAGTACTCAGCCTGAACTTTATTAAGCACCTCTGGATTTGCACGTCCGGCTCTGACTGCAGAAAATTCTCTTGCAAGACTGTCAAGAGTTTTCTGCATTTTCTCTTTTGCTGAATTTAACTGTTCTTTCATAATAAATTCCTCTTTTCTTTAAATTATTTATTATTTATGCCTGAACCACTGTTCCGACATTTTCGCCAAGTACAGCGTCAACAATATTATCTGGTCTGTTAAGATCAAATACGAGTACCGGGATTTTATTTTCCCTGCACATTGAAGCGGCAGATGCATCCATCACGCCTAACTGCTTTGCAAGCACCTCATCAAATGATATAGTATCATATTTTACAGCATCATTAAACTTATGCGGATCTTTATTGTATACACCATCAACCATTGTAGCCTTAAACAGAATATCAGACTCTATTTCTGCGGCTCTTAATGCTGCAGCTGTATCTGTTGAGAAGAAAGGACTTCCTGTTCCACATCCGAATATTACAACTCTTCCCTTTTCCATGTGTCTTACAGCTCTGTTTCTGATAAACGGTTCAGCAACTTCAATCATTGAAATAGCTGTCTGAACCCTGACATTCATACCAAGTGACTTTAATGTGTCAGATACTGCAAGTGCATTCATTGCAGTTGCAAGCATACCTATATGGTCAGCTGTTGTTCTGTCCATACCTCCGCTTGAACGTCCTCTCCAGAAGTTTCCCCCTCCGACTACTATTCCTATCTGAACGCCTGTATCCGCAGCTTTTTTTATGCTTTTACAGATATTTGTTATTACATCAAAATCCAATCCGGATGACTTTGCGCCTGCCAAAGCCTCTCCGCTTAATTTTATCAGAATACGATTATATTTTCTGTCCATAATAGCACCTCTCAAAAAATTTCATACTCTTAATATTTTACACTAAAAATACAAATATGTAAATAGAGTTTTATGATTTTTTTTATTAAATCGTAACAAAAGGATTTTTTAGTACATTATACAGGGATTTTTACAAATTATTTTTTTCTTTTTTGACTATCATTTTTAATCCGAAACATATTATTATTACACCGACTACAATATTAAGAACTCCGGATATCCTGTCAGGTATGAACTGACACAGTAAGGTACCGAGAACAGCAATAAACGATAAAAAAAATACAGTAGCTGATACAAGTCCTGTCGAAAAAACAAACAGTTTCTTTTTAGTGAAATTCTCCTGTATAATTTTTGTTGTCAGGACACTTCCCCAGAACACTATTGTAACAGGATTTGATAATGTAAGAATTATCCCCTTGACAAAAGCACCTTGTGAACCGGGATTCAGACCAAGTCCGGGTATAAAGTTAACACCATATACACTTGATATGGTATTTATTCCGAATAAAATAAGTACAATGGCACCTGATATTTTAAAGATATTTTTAATTTTTTTCTTTTCCAGCATACGACTTATACCAAAGCCTGCAAGAGTTATGTAAAATGCATCTACAAGAGCGATAGCCACAACAAGAGACAATGATGGCAGAAAACCGGAATTTTGTGCAGTATTAAACACCATCAGACACATAGGGCCTATTGCAAGCTGAAGCAGCATCCCGAATTTTAATCCCTGAAAATATATATTCATTTTTTATTTCCTTATATTTTTTTA
Source organism: uncultured Ruminococcus sp. (assembly GCA_937872775.1). Lineage (GTDB taxonomy): Bacteria > Bacillota > Clostridia > Oscillospirales > Ruminococcaceae > HUN007. The sequence goes on along the minus strand of CALMUA010000215.1, from coordinate 27,206 downwards.
ATAATAGTTTGCCTGTTTTTACTGTGATAATGTGTAGCGAAGATTCACATTATATTGAAGTATGAAATCTGCACTCCTACTTCAAAGCGAATACGGATCCTGCTGCCTTATAGACAGGTGACATATTGTCCGGGTTATATTTATATAACTGCCCGGTACCATATATTATAACTTTTTTCAACTCATAACGCAACCTAATCTGAAGCTCCTGAAAAAATACAAAAATTTTGTAGTTGAAATAAAATTGAAATAATGCTATAATTATTATCAATACTGTTATATAATAAATATACATTTTAAGGAAGTGTCGGACATTGACGGACAATAACAACTCAATTAAAGCAGTCAAGGAAATAATAGACGAGATTAAAAAAGCAGTAATTGGAAAAGATAAGGTAATTATCAAGATCCTGCTTGCCATACTTGCCAAAGGACATGTTCTTATTGAGGACATACCTGGTGTAGGCAAAACTACCATGGCCCTTTCATTTTCAAAATGCCTTTCACTCGAACATAACAGAATACAATTTACGCCTGATGTTCTTCCTACTGATGTCACAGGCTTTACGGTATATAATAAACATACAGGATCATTTGATTTTAAACCCGGAGCATCAATGTGCAATCTGCTTCTCGCTGATGAAATAAACCGAACATCAAGTAAGACCCAGTCTGCTCTTCTGGAAATAATGGAAGAAGGCAAAGTAACAGTTGACGGTATAACCCACGAACTGCCAAAGCCGTTTATTGTTATTGCAACTCAGAATCCTATCGGATCAGTTGGTACGCAGGCTCTTCCTGAATCACAGCTTGACAGATTCATGATTAAGCTGTCAATGGGTTATCCTGATATCAACAGTGAAGTAGAAATACTTAAAGCAAAATCAAATTATAATCCTCTTGATTATGTTAATGCTATCGCTGACGCAGAAGATCTTATTGTTCTCCAGAAAGTAGTTGAGAATGTACATGTAGATGATAAAATTTATCTTTATATAGCACGACTTGCGGAAGCTACAAGAAATAATCCGATGATAAAACTTGGAATAAGTCCGAGGGGTGCATTGGCCCTTATGTCTATTTCAAAGGCAACAGCGCTGCTCAAAGGACGTAATTATATAATTCCTGATGATATTTCATACATGTATAAGGATGCTTTTGCACACCGGATAATTCTTAGTTCAAGTGCAAAAATAAACAATCTCACGCCTGAAATTATTCTTGATGACATACTCAAATCAGTAAAACAGCCGGAGCTTACAGTCTGACAGACATTGCAATGTAACTTTAAAAGTTAATTTATATTTTAAAGTAAAAATATTTATGTATATTCTCTCTTAAGTTAATTCATATAATGGCTTGCCGGTTTTTAACTGACAATGTGCAGCATAAATGCACATTTGTATTGAGCAGGAGATTGTTCTCCTGCTCAATACAAATGTATCCCCGCCTCAAAGGGATGGAACATGTTGCCTGAGTTATACCGTCCCCACTTATTTAATAAGGAAGTATGGTTAAATTTTATGCTTAGAAATAAATTATTGTACCTTGTTATATTGATCTCATTGTTTTTTTTCTTTATTCTGTATGTAGATAACATTTCTCTTCTGATATTTATACTAAGTATTATATTCCCTTTAATTCAGTATTTTATACTCTTAAAAATTTCAAAAAATATATCTGCAAATCTTAAAATAGAAAACATGACTATTTCTAAAAATACAGAATCAAAAATCATAGTAAATATAACAAATCGCTCTGTTTTTCCTATATCATGCGCAACTGCAACACTGAAGATTACAAATACTCTTACAGGTGAAGCACAGATGCTCACCACTATGCTTCCTGTATCTGCTGATAATGAACAGGGCATAAAATTCAGTGTTTCATATGCACATTGCGGTAAAATAATAATAACACTTAAAAAAATTAAGATTTATGATTACATAAAGCTTTTTTCAAAAACAAGATTTCTTAACGTATCACAGGAGATAATCGTTCTGCCTTCACTTGTGCCGGTAGCTCCTGATATGAAAACTGCGCTTACAGGAATATCTGAAAATGATAAATTTTCTAAAGTCAAATCAGGTGATGATTGTTCCGAAATATTCAATATCAAAGAATACACTTACGGTGATAAAATAAACAGAATTCACTGGAATCTTACCACAAAACACGATAACCTTATGGTCAAGGAATACAGTCTGCCGATAAGCAGTAAAATTCTTCTGCTTTTTGAATTCTGCATTGAATCTGATTCTGAAACTGAATTTTATAAAACAGATACATCTATTGAAACAGCTATGGCTCTTTCTAATTTTATGATACACAATGATGTTTCACATCAGATATGCTGGTTTGACGCTTTAAGCGGAGCATTAAGGACAGAAACAATATCATCAGATGATGATTTTTCTGAATTTCTTGGTGCTATATTCTATTCAGGAACATATAAAAATTCATATAATTCCTTTATTTATCATGAATCCGAATCAACAGACTGCTGCTTTTCACACACAATATATATCTCGCCTTCTATTTCAGATGAAATATATCATAACTTTTCTGTTCTTAAAAATACCAGTAACAGAACATATCTTTATATAAAATCTACAGATATGGAAGCTCCTGAATATTTTAAAACAACAGATGATATAAACTCAATATCTATTGACTGCCACAATATCTCTGACGGACTGGCAAAGGTTATTATTTAGTCTAATTTACTTATAAAAAGGATAAAGACAATGACAACAAAAAAGAATAAAAACTATAATGTAAAAAACGGTATTACTATTACAGATTCAATATCGCTTACAATTAACAGTAAGTATTGGATAGGACCTAAAGTGCTTCTTATATTGACAGCTCTTGCCGGTGTACTTGGTTTTTCATTTTCGTTTCTGACACTTTTTAATTTCCAGTATCATGAAATTCCGATATTTACAGCCATTTTATCAATGTTTGTAATCTGCTCGGTTATTTTTATGTTTCCATCCAAGGCTAAACTACTGCTAATACCAATTTACATATTTCTTGGATATGAAGCTTATAAGTTTAAAACTAGTCTTGCTTATGGATATGCAGATTTTATAAACACCATCGCGGCTGACATACAAGTTACCGGAAAAAATCATGATTATTATTCAATTCCTTCTAATATTGATACATCCGAATGTCTTACTATATTCCTTATGCTTCTGTTTGTGGTTATTACAAGTATAATTTGCTATAACACAATAGTTAAACCACGTTTTATCTTTGCATTTTCAAGTACGTTTCCCTTTATAGAAACCGGTCTTTACTTCGGCCTGGCACCGTCACATCTGCCTTTTTTTGTTCTTATAGCATACTGGGTTGCTGTATTTGCGATGAGAGTTGCCGGCAATCAATTTCATTCTACATCCGGTCAACCTGTATTTGTACGAAAAAAGAATATATTTGTTTCGTCAGGAAATCTGAAAAACAATGTTATTGAATCAATAGGAATAATAATACTCATTTCTGTTTTTTCCGTATTTATAATATCAGCGGGTGTGCTGAAGATATTATCATTTGAACGGTCTGATAAAATCAACCAGACACGTCACAATCTTAAAACTGCAATATCTGAAATGTCTCTTGAAAAACTCATCAATTCATTTTCTGAGGATATAAGCAATACACCTATAACTGATAAATCACGTCTTGGAAATGTCAGCTCAATTTCATTTGATAATAAAACAGATCTGAGTGTTATGTTTTCTGATCCTATTGATTCAAATTTATATCTGAAGGGATTTACTGGCTCAGAATATAAAAACAATTCATGGTATGTATTTTCTGAAGACTTTTTTAAACAAAACAAAGATTTAATCGATACATTCAGACAAAATGACTGTTATCCTCAGAATTTTAATTCAATCAATAACAGATCACTGACTACAATTATGCCTGAGCAGATCAAACGTCACCATCTTATTGTTAAATCTTCATTTAAATCAAATAACTATCTGTTTACTCCATACGGAGTCATTATGAATAATATGTTTTCATCTGATGATGCATTTCTTAAAACAGATAATATGAGTGACTATTCATATTCTTTCTATGATACTCCTGACTCATACAAAGAATTTAATGTAATATCAAATAACATAACAAAATTTTCACAGAATAATATTTTTAATCAGACAGAAACCATTTACCGTGATTTTGTATACAAAAATTATCTTTCACTGCCTGATAACAGTGGGATTAAATATCTGAGCGAAAATTTTCCCCAGATTCCTCATTATGATGGAAGTAATATTCCTGAGATATCATATGCAATAAAAAAACTTCTCAATGATTCTGCTGAATATTCACTCAAACCAGGAAGAACTCCGGAAGACACTGACCTTGCATATTATCTTATAGTTGAAAATCATAAGGGTTACTGCTCACATTTTGCTACAGCAGCTGTAGTTCTTGCAAGAATTGCAGGTATTCCAGCAAGATATGCTGAAGGATATGTTATTATTCCGGATGACTTTAAATCAGCAGAAAGAACGGATTCTTACTATAAAATAAACATAACTGATTCACGTGCACACGCATGGGCAGAATTTTATATTGACGGATATGGATGGCTACCATTTGAATTTACCCCTGGTTATACAAACGGCATAATATCAGCTGAGACCCAGAGTCCCGGACAATCTGACAATGCAACAGAAATTACTGAAGAACAGCCAACAAGTTCAAATGAAAGTCAATCACAAACTCATGTTACACTACAAACTTCTGTTTCTAAAGTCACACAAGAAACAGCAACAAGTAAAAACGGATCAGGTCTTTCACAAAATAAGACACCTTCAGATAATGATACAAATCATATCCTGTCCCCTGCAATAATAGCTTTAAGAATGATACTCCTTCTGATAATTACTTTTATTACTATAATAATAATAATCTTAATTCGTCATATCGTACAAATCAGAAAACTCACGCTCAGTTTCAACACAAAAACAATTAACAAAAATATTACTAACGTTTATCAGTATACACTCGCACTTCTTGAAAACATAGGAATATCAGACTCCAACATGCTTCCACTTGATTTTGCAGATTATGTAGAAGAAAATATTGAAGGATTTGCAGACAAAGGTCAGATAACCGAACTCATCAGACTTGCATTAAAATCAAGCTACAGTGATGAAATTACTACAATGGAAGAACTAAGATTCGCTGTTGCGACAGCAGATAATATTGCTAAGAATATATATAATTCAAAAAGCAAAACTAAAAAAATTCATTTTAAGTTTATTCTTAATCTTATCAGATAATAGCTTTTTTCTTTAACACAGCAATCCGTAAGTATGAAAGAAAAAATTTTTTAGTTCCTGATTCAATAATATGAATATATCCCCTGCCTCAAAGACAGGGGATATATTCAGTCAACATTGCAATGTTAAAACATATTTTTTAAAGTAGCCATTTGGCCAATATACAATTATTTATTTATACTATATAATTAAAAAGAAGTGAAATTTATTAATTCTGAAAATTCACTTTTATATATTTCCCATAAGAACTTATAATTTGTTTAAAAAATTGAAAAATTCCAGGAGTACAATATGAATAATAATATCTGCATGGTACAGTGTGCCTCATACAAATGCCGGGATTGCGGTGCAACACCCAAAAACAAATATATGCTTACGGTTGAACACAAACCAGACTGTCCCTCTATTGCTCTGAAAACCCAGTCAACATGTCTGAGTTGCTGTTTTTTAGAACAGCATTTTTCATGTATAAAGCCAGATAGTAACAAATAAATTTATAGATTCGATTCATATATTTTAATTGTCGTATTTTTTTAGCATTAAAATTATTGACAAAAAATTGGCTTTATGTTAAAATATAAGTTGTCTGAAAAAATATTAATATTTTTTGGAGAAATGACATGAAGATGAGTGACAAAATATTACGACGTAAAAGAATAAACAAAAGAATAGGTGATCTGTGCAGTTTCCCTCTTTCCTGTATATACGGTTCAAGCGGAAGTGGAAAAACGACTGCTGTCAAAGCTTATATGGAAGATAACTCCATAAAATATCTCTATATACCCCTTCATAAAGGCGATTCAGATAAAATAAAGTTCTGGAAAACACTCTGCTTTTATGCAGAGAAAAAGAATCCTGAGTTAGGATTAAAATTGCAAAAAATAGGATTTCCTGAGGATATAGCATGGGTTGCCAGATTAATCAGCGGAATAAAGGAATATGTAAAAAACAATTTCATATTTATTTTTGATGATGCCCATAATATTGAGCAAAACACTGATATTACTGAAATAATTGAATATATAGCTCTTGAGGAATCAACTACTTTCCGTATGATGTTTATTTCCAAAAATCCTCCTCCTGATAATCTTTTAAGATTATGTGCAATAATTGATAATGATGAATTTATGTTTACACATGATGAAATATCTGACTACTGTATTTTTGCAGGATTAGAGCCTGATACAAAAACCATAGACCGGATTTTTAAATTGTCAGAAGGATTTTTCGCTGCTTTTTATGTTCTTTGTTTATCCATAAAAAACGGATTTGATATTTTTTCGGATACATTTCTCAATGCTGATGGTCGGGGGATCATAGACAGGACCCTCGCCCAACAATTTACCGAGACAGAACTTAACATGCTGATAATGTTATCTGTACCTGAAGAAATCCCTCCTAATCTTGCTGTATTGATTACCAAAAGCGATGAATCATTACAACTTCTAAAGCGTCTGGTAAACAGCTATACATTTGTATCATTCAGTTTTGAACGAAACAGCTACATAATTCATAATGTTTTCAGATATTACCTTCTCAGACGTCCTGATGTATCCCAGGATTACATAAACAATATTATGTATATCACAGGAGAATGGTATCTGACCTCCGGAGACGCAATAAATGCAGTAGATTACTGTTATCGAAGCGGTAAAATAAAAGAACTGCTTAACAAAATTAATAAACCTGATTTAAAAATATTAACGTTCAGAAGCTGTGATATATTTTATAAAATTATGTCTGGGTTGGATGAAAACGAATGTATTAATTATCCATTTCCGTATATATATATGATATTCTACTGTATTCTATCAGGCAATAACGAAAAAAATACTCTCGCAAATAAGATTCTGAAATATATGGAATTACACTATGAAAACAGCACTGAGTCAATAAAAAATAAAATACTCGGTGAACTTTATGTAATACATATGTTTGCATCATTTAATGATATAAGAAAAATGCTGGTCTATTTTTACAAGGCTCATAATTTACTTGACTGTTACTCTGAGCTTATTGGAATTAATGACCCTGGTACTATGGGTATTCCCGATGTTGTATATGTGTTTCTGCGTGAACAGGGCGATATATCCAATATTGCAGATATTGCTTTAAAAATGTCAACTAATTCAATTGCAGATAGTTTTTCATACTGCTTGTATCCATTGCTGAAAGCGGGAATGCTGACTGAAGAATGCAAGTTTGACGAGGCTCGTGAAGTCGCTACTCAGGCAAAATATATTGGTACAGAAAAAAAACATGCAATTATGATAGCATGTGCTTATTTCATACTTATAAGAATAGAGATTGCAACCGGAAAACCCGAAAAAGCAATTGCAATGTTATCGGAGATATCTGATTATTCAGTATACTGTGAACCATGTTCAGTTCCAGCTTTTGCATATAAACTACAGTGTGAGTTTTCAAAAGTATATGTTTATTGTTGTCTTGGTATGCCACATATGATAGACAATTCAATAAATGATTCAGGTAATTATAAACATCTGCTTATGAATGGTATGGGTTATCAGTCTGTGTTACGTGCAAGAGCATCACTTTTTAAAAATGACAATGTCTATTCTGAGGTTCTTTGCGGAATTGCTGAAAAAGAAACGGAAACATTTCATAATTACATAGGAAAGCTTCACTGTCAGATAATAAAATCAATTATTGCTGAACGGCGAAATAAAAACGGACTTGATATTTTAAAGGAAACAATAAATTGTGCTTCAGAAGATAACATAATACTTTTAATAGCAGAATACGGAGATCTTATAAAACCAATGCTTGACCGTCTTCCACAAAACAGCAGTGAACAAATAAAAAAAATTAAATTACTTTGCAGCAGATACTGTCATGATAATTCAGTTACTGGAGATGCTCTTACCGAAAGAGAAACACAGGTACTCATGATGATGGCTTCCGGTTTATCCAGAAGTGAAGCTGCATCGGAAATTAATGTAAGTGTTTCAACAATAAAAAGGCATATTGAGACATGCTATCGTAAGCTTGGAGTTAATAACCGCGTTTCAGCGATAAATGAAGCCAAAAAGCGCAGGATGATATAAAAAAACATGCGACAAAATATTTTGTCGCATGTTTTTTTATATCTATATGTGATCAGAAATAATTTTTTAATAATCAACATTTTTGTATTGTAAGATTTTGCCTAAGAATTCAATAGCTTAAAATGCGTATTAGTCCCTTTATTTGTATTAGATGTATTAAATTAAAATAATGTTTTCCATATAGTTCGCTTTAAAAGCCAAAGAGTAGATATAGTGAACTATATCTACTCTTAAGCTACCTTAATCTTTTTTATTTTTCATTATTGATTATACTCCATATTCCCTGATTTGTATATTGGCCAAACGGCCAATTTATTTTTTAACAAATTTTGAATAATTAACTACATCTTTATGCAGCACTTTTAATTGCTTTGGCTCTTTAAGCGGATGCGGATCATCATATGACGTGAAGAATGCTACTTTTTAGTTTTAATCATTTAATGACTGTTTTTTACGGTACTCTGTAGGACTCATACTGAAAACACGTCCGAATATTTCAGTAAAATAGCTTGAACCGTTAAATCCCGATAAAAGTGCTATTTCCGTAATTGTTTTATCAGTCTCACGAAGCATTAAAGCACTTTTGTTAAGCCGGTAATTTGTCAGATATCCTACCGGAGTCTGATTAAGATAATTTTTAAATATTGCACAACAGCTGCTTTTTCCGATATTGGCTGAATATGCGATATCATTAAGAGTTATTTTATCAGAATAATTTTTCTGAATAAATCCGATCATATCCCTGAGGACTGTAAGCTGATAATTGTCCCTTGCTGTTCTTACATTCACATCCGGCAAATGTTCATATAATCTCCCCCATATACGGTAAAACAAACTCTGAACATCAAGAACAAATGATTTTGAACTATAGATTTCGTATATTTTTTCTGTGCAATTGAGAATATCCTTTTGCCACTTCTCGTCACTTGATAGTATTATGTAAGTAAATTCATTATTTGAAATAACAGGTCTTATATATGTACTCTCAATATAATGAGTTGCACAAAGTGAGAGCGGATGAAGAAGAACACATATGTATTCACATTTTGAAAGGTCTGAAAAGCTGTAATGAAGCTGTCTTGAGTTTACAAATACTCCCTCTCCTGCAGAAAGAGTAAACGACTCCCCATTTACATTATATTTCATGTTACCATAAAGTATCGCAATCAGTTCTATTTCATCATGCCAATGTGCCGTTACCGCACAGTCTGAAACGTCAGAAAGAGAATTTTTATTAACGTAAATTAGATAATCAGAGAGGTTGTATTTTACTCTCTCAGATCTGTCATCATTAATCAGTATCGTATCGCTGTTTATCATATTTATCATTCCTGTTCGTGGAGTATTGTTATAAAAATGCGTATGATTTTTATTGATATATTATTTATTTCGCAGTATTATTATAGCATAATAATAAAAATATTTCAAGACAGATATAATGAAAAGGATTAGGTGATTTTGAAATGGAAGATGACAACAAAAGATTTTACAAAACACTTTTTGCCGTAGTATTTCCGGCAGCGTTCCAGCAGCTTATGGTTGCAATTGTTGGTGCATCAGACGCAATCATGCTCGGAGCAATAGATCAGGATTCCCTTTCCGCAGTTTCTCTTGCGGCGCAGGTTATGTTTGTATTTTCATTATTTCTTTGCGCAACTATTATGGGAACAAATATTTTTGCAGCTCAGTACTGGGGCAAAAATGACAAGAAAACAGTTGAAAAACTTCTTGGCTACACCGTTAAAATATCATTCGCCGTATCAGTTGTTTTTTTTATAGGAACAACATTTATGCCGACATCGATCATGAAGATCTTTACGTCAGAGCAGCTACTTATTGACTATGGTGCAAAATATCTAAGAATTGTTGGAACATCATACATTATGATGAGTATTTCAGAAATATATATCTGTATAATGAAAAACTGCGGCAAGGCATTAAAAAGCACTGCTATCAGCTCCGTATCAGTTTTAATAAATATTATACTCAACGCTATTCTTATTTATGGCCTGTTTGGCATGCCTGCTATGGGCATCAGTGGTGCAGCTATCGCAACAGTAATATCAAAGATCGTTGAGTTGACCTGGGTACTTGTTGAAGCTTCAAAAAAAGAAAGCATCAGATTCCATCTTAAATATATTTTACATACAGAAAAACAAATGAAATCCGACTTCTGGAAATACGCTGTTCCGATTTTCGGCAACCAGATCGTCTGGGGATTCGGATTTACTATGTATTCTGTAATAATGGGCCATCTCGGAAATGACGCAGTTGCTGCAAATTCAATCGCAAATATAGCTAAAAATCTTACTTCAAGCTTCTGTATGGGAATTGGCATCGGAGGCGGAATAATAGTCGGCAACGAGCTTGGAAGAGGAAATCTTGAACTTGCCAAGAGTTACGGAAAGAGAGTCTGCAAAATGTCAGTCATAAGTGGAATTATTACAGGCTGTGTACTGCTCGCACTCATTCCTGCCATTGTACACTTTACAAATCTCAGCGAACAGGCATCTGAATACCTTAAATGGATGCTGGTAATGTGTTCATACTATTTGTTCGGCAAATCTATCAATGCAACAACTATTGCCGGTATATTCTGTGCCGGAGGCGATTCACGATTCGGATTTATATGTGATGCAATAACCATGTGGGCTGTAACAGTTCCGCTCGGCATGATTGCGGCATTTGTACTTAAACTTCCGGTAATTGCTGTTTACTTCTTTATCACGCTTGATGAGATTGTCAAGCTGCCGGCTGTGTTCAGGCATTATAGAAAGTATCTGTGGGTAAAGGATCTTACGAGGGATAGTATGAAGGATGTGAAGATGGTATTATAACTATACCACAACACACTCTCATAATATTTTTCTCCATCAAACAAATACAAATATTATTTTATCTTTTTATGTATCTTAACATTTCTTAACACTTGTTCAGTTATTTCTTAACAGCAATTAGCAACTCTATCATATATAATTAATATAAACGATTACTTTTTCAAATTATCATACTGCAACACATATACTTATTATGAAAGACATTTAGAATAACAAAAAGGTGATAATAAAATATGAAGGTTAAATTTAATACTAAGTACAATACAATTGCTGTATACTCGGTAATTGTATTTTCAGTTTTTATAGTAATAATTCTTCTTGCATTCAAACTGGACGAATTTATTAATATCGCAAAAAGAATATTGTCGGCTATAGCACCCATAATATGGGGAGTTATAATAGCATATGTACTGTCGCCAATGGCTACGAAGGCAGAAAAAATTCTGAGTACGAAGATTTTTAAGAAAAAAAATCATGCGCATCTGAACAGAACACTCAGTATAATTATTTCTTCTATAATATTTTTTTCGGTAATAGTGACCCTGATATCACTTGCCGTCCCTGAAATAATCAGAAATCTGTCCGGTCTTCTTAACAATATGCCTGACTACTTAAATTCTCTGTATAACTCAGTTATTACTTTTTTTAATAACAATCCTAAAATAAGCTCCACTATGTCAGGCTGGTTTGAAGATCAGTTTGAAAATATTGAGGGAACAATACTGGACTGGGTTACAAATTTAAAGCCTACATTTGAAAAATATCTTATTCTGCTTAAAGACGGTGTTCTTAGTTTCCTCATAGGTGTAAAGGATTTTCTACTCGGATACATAGTTTCAATATACCTTTTATACAGTAAAGAACGTTTTATCCGTCAGTTTAAAAAAATCACCTATGCATTAATGCCTAAAAAAATTTATGATATATTAATGATAAAGGGGAAACGTGCAAATAAAATATTCAGCAACTATATTATAGGTGTTGCTATTGATTCTTTTTTCGTCGGAGTTGTATGTTTTATAACACTGGCTGTATTTAAAATACCTAATGCAATGCTAATCAGTTTCATAATAGGAATAACAAACGCTGTTCCTTTCTTCGGGCCTTTTATTGGTGCAATACCATCAGCCATACTCGTTCTGCTTACAGCACCGGATAAAACCATAACATTTATTATTATTATTCTTGTTCTTCAGCAATTCGACGGAAATATCATAAATCCAAAAATACTTGGCAATAAGCTTAACCTGCCAACATTATGGATATTAATCCCAATATTCTTTTTCGGAAATCTGTTCGGATTTGCAGGAATACTTTTAGGTGTACCTGTATTCGCAGTTATTTATACTCTTACCAGTGATTTTATTTATGAACGCATACATAAAAAGAATCTCCGTATTGTTACAAAAGAAGATGATGACAGTGATACATCATCTGTTCAGTAAAAATAGCTAAGGTGTTCCGACTCTGCGGATTCGGGCACATAACTTCTGATATTTCAGGGTAAGGGTGAATTGTAGCAGAATTAGTTACTATTCACCCTTAAAATATAGGTTTATTCAAATGCCTGAGTATTTGCAGGGCTTTCCGATTGCCCGGAACATTGGGTCTTGACTTAAATTTTGCTACTTGTTATAATTATATATGATTAATTTTCATAGAAAGCAGGCAAATTTTATGTATAGGATTCTTATTGTCGAAGATGATGAAGTAATAGCGTCATCAATAAAAAAGCATATTGAAACGTGGAACTGTGCTGCACAGTGTATCAATGATTTCAGAAATGTTATTGCCGGGTTTGCAGAATTTGATCCTCAGCTTGTGCTGCTTGACATATCACTGCCATTCTTCAATGGTTATCACTGGTGCACAGAAATACGAAAAATTTCAAAAGTACCTGTTATTTTTATTTCATCTACCTCCGATAATATGAATATAGTTATGGCTATGAATATGGGTGGTGATGATTTCATCGCAAAGCCGTTTGACCTTAACGTGCTTACTGCCAAGGTTCAGGCCATGCTCAGAAGAACTTATGATTTTAATGGAAACACAGGGCTTATTGAGCATAATGGAGCAGTTCTTAATATTTCTTATAATACACTTATTTATAATGAAGAAAAAATTGATTTGTCTAAAAATGAGTACAGGATACTTCAGCTACTTATGGAAAACAAAAATTCTATCGTCAGCCGTGATGCTATTATGACAAGGCTATGGGAGACGGACAGCTTTATTGATGATAATACTTTAACAGTTAATATTACAAGGCTGAGAAAAAAACTTGAGGCGGCAGGACTCAATAATTTTATTACAACAAAAAAAGGTGTTGGATATATAATTGAATAAAATAATTGCTGCTTATATAAAGTTACATTTAAAAAGCCTTGTCATGTTTATTGTTTTTACAGGTATATTTACTTTTATATTTTATCTGAATGAAGTACCGACAAAAATATCAGGATATGCTGCAATTATCTGTCTGTTCATAGCTGTTGTATTCTCAAGCTCTGACTTTTACAGATTTTATTTCAGACATAAATGCCTGACTGAAATCCGGAACCAAGTAAAAATTCATATTGATAATCTGCCTCCTCCTGAAAATATTATTGAAGATGACTATACAAAGCTTATCAGGATCATACATGAGGATAAAATATCTGTTATTTCCGAATACAGTGTTTCAAAGCAGAATATGACTGACTACTATACAATGTGGATGCATCAGATCAAAACACCTATTGCCGCCATGCGGCTTCTGCTTCAGACGGATTCATCTGCAAATCCGGAACTTGAACAGGAATTATTTAAAATAGAACAATATGTTGAAATGGTTCTTTCCTATGTCCGGATTGATAATTCTGCAAATGATTTTGTTATCAGGCATCAGAGTATTGACAATATAATAAAGCAGGCTGTACGAAAATATGCAAAGCTTTTTATTAAAAAGAAAATAAAGCTTGAATTTACAGAGTCGGATATTACTGTACTTACAGATGAAAAATGGCTTCTTTTTGTTATAGAACAAATATTATCAAACTCGCTTAAATATACTTATAAAGGTAAAATATCTGTATATACTGTTCCTGATAAAACACTTGTTATCGAAGATACAGGCATAGGGATAGCAGCAGAGGATTTACCACGTGTATTTGAAAAAGGGTTTACAGGGTATAACGGCAGAATAGATAAAAAGTCAACAGGTATAGGACTTTATCTTTGCAGTAAAATATTAAAAAAGCTTGGACATTCAGTTTCTATATATTCTGACGTAAATTCAGGAACAAAGGTAATGATAGATCTTAGCAGTAAGGATACTATTACGGAGTAATGTCCCCGTCTCTACAGAAATATTCAGGCATTTTCAGTCTACAATAATCTTGATGTTATAATTTTTCAATATGCCTTACAAAATTGTAAGTTTAAACGAGGAAATGTAAGCCTGAATTATGGCACATCATATCCTCGTTTTGTTATAATAAAGATACAAAATAAATGCAAATGAAAGGATGAAAAAAATTATGACTGTTCTTGAAGTAACTAATTTAAAAAAAACATATATAACACGATTTGGAGGTGTCCATGTTCAGGCTCTTACTGATGTATCATTTTCAGTAGAAAGCGGAGAATATGTTGCTATTATGGGTGAGAGCGGATCCGGTAAAACTACCTTGCTTAATATACTGGCAGCACTTGATAAGCCGACAAGCGGAGAGATTCTTCTCAACGGGAAAAGCATGTCCTCTATAAAGGAAAAGGGAATTTCAGCATTCAGACGTGATAATCTAGGATTTGTATTTCAGGATTTTAACCTGCTTGATACATTTTCACTCCAGGATAATATTTTTCTTCCTCTGGTCCTTGCAGGAAAATCATATGATGAAATGCACAAGAGACTGATGCCTATTGCCCAGAAGCTTGGCATAAAAGAACTTCTTGCAAAATACCCTTATGAAGTTTCTGGAGGACAGAAACAGAGAGCAGCAGTTGCACGTGCACTTATCACCAATCCTAAAATAGTTCTTGCTGATGAGCCGACTGGTGCACTTGATTCAAAAGCTACTGATAGTCTGTTGCGTCTGTTTACAGAGATAAATAACGAAGGTCAGACAATACTTATGGTTACTCACTCTATTAAGGCTGCAAGCCACGCTAAACGTGTTCTTTTTATAAAGGACGGTGAGGTATTCCATCAGCTTTACAAAGCAAACATGACAAATGAAGAAATGTATGCTAAAATATCTGATACACTTACAATGATAGCTTCAGGAGGTAAATCAGATGAGTAATATGTTTTACCCTAAGCTTGCAGTTACAAATATAAAGAAAAACGGTAAATTTTATTTTCCGTATATGCTTACATGTGTGGGAACAATTGCAATGTTTTATATAATGTGCTCAATAACTTTCAATGATGGATTAAACTCCATACCTCATAATGACAGTCTTAAAATTATACTTCACCTCGGATGTACAGTTATTGGTTTATTTTCAGTAATTTTTCTTTTGTACACAAACAGTTTTCTGATGAAACGACGTAAAAAGGAATTCGGACTTTTTAATATTCTTGGAATGGAAAAACGACATATATCAAAAATAATGACATATGAAACACTGATTATTTCCTTTATATCTGTTTTACTCGGAATTACTGTGGGAATATTATTCGGTAAGCTTATTATGATGGCTTTGTTTAAATTTTTAAGTTTCAAAGTCAGTATTAACTCTTCCATATCATCAAAAGGTCTGATTATCTCAGTAATTCTTTTTTCAGCTATTTTCCTTCTTACTCTTCTTACAAACCTTGCTAAAATGCATCTTTCCAATCCCATAGAGCTTCTCAGAGGCGGAAATACGGGTGAAAAAGAACCTAAGACAAAGATTATTCTTGCAATACTTGGTTTTGCCTGCGTTGGTACCGGTTATTATATTGCAATAGTTACAAAATCCCCTCTCCAGGCACTCACATTATTCTTCTTGGCAGTTGTTCTTGTTATTATAGGAACATATTGCTTGTTTACCGCCGGATCAATTGCTGTTCTAAAACTTATGCGCAAAAACAAAAAATATTATTACAAAACAAGTCACTTTATTTCAGTTTCAGGAATGCTCTACAGAATGAAACAGAATGCAGTCGGACTTGCTAATATATGCATACTCTCAACAATGGTTCTGGTTATGATTTCTACAACAGTATGTCTTTATATAGGAGTTGATGATGGACTTGTAAAAAGATACCCAACTGACATAAGTATAGAAAAATATTATACAGGCGAATTTAAGGAAAATGATGAACAGATTATACTGGACATAAAAAAAGAGCTTGATCTATTGGGTAAGAATAAATACCACGATTTCAAGGACTATAGATATCTGTCATTTACAGCAGTGCTGTCAGACAGCGGATTAAATATGGATTCGGATAATTTCAGCGTATTTCAGCAGGCAGATTCAAAAAGTTTACAATCATTTTTTGTTATTACAGCAGACGATTATGAGAGAATGACAGGAAAACATGTATCATTAACTGGCAACAATATAATTACAAAAACAAATAAAGAAGTATTTAAGAAATCAATTTCATTTCTTGGACATGAATACATTGTACAAGATACATTTTCAGATGAGCTTATTAACGATGAAGCCTTGTCAATGTTTTCGAGTATCACATATATAGTTGTTGCAGACAATAATACCATCAACGAAATATATAATATACAGCACGAAGCCTATGGAAAGAATGCAAGTGACATAACATATTATGCTGAGTTTAATTGCGACGGAAGCAGAGAACAAAAACTTGATTATTTCAGAATTGTTCAATCATCATTAAATACTGATAAATACGCTCGTATAAACTTATTATCAAGGGAAGATGTAAGAAAAGAGTTTTATAACCTTTATGGAGGACTTCTTTTCCTTGGTGCTTTCCTTGGAATATTATTTATAATGGCAACAGTGCTTATAATATACTACAAGCAGATTTCAGAAGGATATGACGATAAGGATCGATATAATGTAATGCAGAAGGTAGGAATGAATAAAGATGAAGTAAAGCAGACTATAAGGTCACAGGTAATCACAGTATTTTTCTTACCGCTCATTACAGCTGCAATACATGTTATAGCCGCATTTCCGATGATAGAAAGACTTATTGCACTCTTCAATCTTACAAATACAAGTTTGTTTATGCTCTGTACAGCAATAACCGTTGCAGTATTTGCAGTTATTTACGGCATTGTTTACTCGTTGACTGCAAAGGTATACTACAAAATAGTAGATTAAATTTTTTCTCTTTACAAAAAATCTCAGATTGGTTTCCGGCTTATTTCACAGTAATTCAATTTATAGATTTTAATATATTAATTTCAAAAGAAGCCGTTTCTGAAAAATCAGAAACGGCTTCTTTCTTATCCTGTAATCTTATTTATAAAATCATTTGAAAAAATGTTAAGGAGTTCTATATTTAATGAATTAATATAGAATTTTTCAATCCCATCATGAATATCAAGAGCTGTATCTACTGCTGTCGAAGCTTCGTCGCATATTTCGATGACAGCTTTTTTATCAAATGAAATGTTTGTTTTTTTATTTGACATAATGTTTTTATCATAAAATCTACTGAAATTAATAGTTGCTCGGTTTTCTATCTTACAACCGTTGAGAAAATTGCTTGTAATAAATGCTATATTCAGCTGAGGGATCAGTATATGTTCATATGTAAAATCATTGAGCATGTAGCATTTGCTTACAATAACATCTATTCCGTGTTCAACTGCAATATCAGAGAGGGTTCTCAGAAAATAATCGCTTCCGGCAAAATAATCATCCTTTAAAGTATATACAGTATATGATTCCGGAATCTCCTGTGTTAAATATCCATATGAGGTAAACGCAGAAATCTGTTTAAATTCCTTTAAAGCTTTTTTTACAGTTGACGGCTTGGAAAAAAGCTTATTGGAAAGTCTGGAAACAAAGGAATTAAGTTTATCCTTAAGAAGTGCATTTGCTGCCGTATTATAAATATTGGTATTGAGCGAGGCAGCTGCCTGAATACATCGTTTTGCCCTCGCATGATATGACGCATTTTCATCAAAATAATATCTGATCAGATCTTTATGTTCAACAAGATCGTTCTTGTTCCAGAATGCACCGAGATTTACTATCTCCTGCGAAACACCCGGAAACAGAGGATCAAAAACATGAGGTGCAGTTCCGTCAACAACAATTATTTTCTTATCAGTAAGAACTACAGCATCAAGTGATTTTGTATCAGAAGAACAATAATATAGTTCACATTTATCATCATCACATGCATGAGCTATTTTTTTCATAAGTGTTGATTTACCTGTCCCGGGGCCACCCTTTAAAATATACGTATAATATTCCTGTTTTTGAATCTGGCGGATAAATTCTGATTTGAACCCTGCTGGTGATGTACTTCCTAAAAAATAACTCTGCTTCATATAAAGAAGCCCCCTATCCATAAAATTTAAGTGTAATACTATATTTTATGAATCAGGAGACTTTGTGTTACAAATATTAAATTAATAATTCTTTTTCTTAAAACTATTTTCAGATGTATGCCGTTCTGAAATTATAAATGATTAAAATAAAAACACTATTTGCATAGCCTTTTCAATACTGTATCCCTTAAAGCAAAGATTATAACAGATACCGTTTTTACTGAATCTGCAATAATATATCTCACTTAATGAATCTGAAAATATGCCTATATTATAACTGCATCCGTTAATTTCAGTATATACCGGATTTTCACATTTAAAGCTGTATCCGTAAAAGGGATCAGTTTTTGCAACATTCATAGCAATAAACGATGTATTGCTTTTATAAAATGGTGATTCTGTTCCGAATATAAATCCTATTCCTGAATTATAGTCTGGATCATACTTATCTGCCCAACCTACAGTATCAGGATAATTTTCCCTTAGGCCCTGAGGAATAACTTCTGTTCCAAAGTATTCATCTGCTTTGCTTACACTTACTTCCTTACGTTCTGCAGGAATATTATTATCATAAACGTATGAGTTATTTAGGTTTATTATATTCTCTCCTACTGTAATTACAGAATATTGCGGTTTTACATGCTCACTATCAGGATTTGTCGGAGGAGGTACTACAATCTTAGAATTTGCTGTTACTCCAGGCTTTAGATTAATATCTGTTGTAACAACATTTGTTGCCGGAGCTGATGGTGCTGTAATCGGTGTTTCCTTTACTGCCTCCGTTTGTGCCTGAGTTATTTTATCTGATCTTTCTGGCGTTACAGGAATAACATCCGGAATATATGCTTCTGTATGTCTGTGTGTCTGGTTTGTTTTTTTATTTTCAATAGTATCTGCAATTGTTGATTTTTGATAGAATGGTGCTGTAGTAACAACAGATTCTGAATCCTTTTTATTTGCCTGATCTTTATTATGATAAGATGTTGATTTTTTTGTATCTGCAGCTGTACTGTCAGACCTTATTTTATCGGTCTGAGAATTATTATAGCTTTGTGAACCTGTCTGTGTCTGACACATTTCGGTTTCTGTTACGGGAACTTTATTCTGAAGATTAGGGACAAGAAGCAATGCTACGACTGTCAGTGCCACACACGCTGCAAAAGCCATGTATTTGTTTAAAACGAAAATTGAAGGCTTTTGCGGTATATCATCCTTCATTATCTCTTCAATCATTTTTTCCTTTGTGTCTTCAACTAATTTCTGATCAGGCAATACTTTACTATAATATTTTTTAAATTTATTATTCGTCATAAAAGTATTCTCCTTTTAAAATATCTTTAAGCATAACTCTTGCTCTAGTCAGCTGTGTTCTTACAGTTGAACTTTTAGTATCAAGTATATTGCTTATCTGTTCAACTGACATTTGTTCAAAATAAAACAAATGTATAACTGCTCTGTATTTCTGTGGTATCTTCATCAGCGCATTATGGAAATCAATTTTTATATCATTATCATTTTGATAGCTTTCATTAAAATTTTCATCAATAGGGACTGTTTTTTTTAACCACGACGATGTATTAAAACTTTTGCAGCAATTAAGAGTAACTCTTATGAACCATGCTTTTCTATGTTCCTCACTATCGAATACTGAGCCTTTTTTTATGTATCTTATGTACCTCAGAAAGACGTCCTGGTATATATCATCAGCATTACACTTGGTTTTTACATTTGACACTGCCAAGCGATATATCATATCAGAGTACTTTTCGATGACCTGATCAATATCATTTTCTGATTGTAATGTCTGAATAACCATACTCGACCCCTCTCACTATTAATACTTTTTATACTTTACAAATGCTACAATTATTAAAAATTCTTTTTTTTCTATATGTAGATTAACTTACTTATATCTATTATTGTATCATAGATATTCTATATTTTCAACAATATTTCTTACAGTAAAATAAAAAGTCATTATCTGAGCCTAGCTAACAGATAATGACTTTTTTGTTTTAAAAAAGAATAATACTTTACAAACATAATTTCTGATATCATGCGGCTCGACACTATTGTTATTCTACTATGTGTCTTATCAGAACATAAGTTGTCCTGAATCCGATATGTTTTTTACAAACGAACCAGATGACGGAATTGATCTGATTCTGAACTTTTTTACAAAATCATCAGCATCATCATTTTTTATTACCGATACAGATTCTACAACTGATTTTGCCTTGAGTGTCATTGCCTGTACTCCCTGCGTATCCCTTTTGGATTTAGGCAGAATAAGTCCCGTATCAAATATTATAGCTCGTCCGTTGCTTGAACGTACCATAATTTCACAGTTATCCTGTATAAATAAAATGCCAACAAGTTTTGACTTTGATGAATATGCATTTGCGAGTTTCCTTCTGTTTGTTTTTGTTGAATATGCATTAAGAGGAACTTTTGCAATCTTTCCGTTTTCAAAAATAAAAAGCAGAAATCCTGAATAGTCAATTGTTGTTATCATAGCTTTTACAGACTCGTCAGCATCAAACGACAGCTTTACAGGCACATAGTCTCCTAACAGACTTGCCTTTGTATCCTCAAATGCACTTGCCTTTGTCTTGTATACCTGCTGCATATCTGAGAAAAATAATATCTCAGTTCTGTTTGTTGATTCCTGCTGTTCAACAATAAAATCACCCTCTTTAAGCTTCTGATCATTACTCATTCTGAGTGACTGAGGGGTAATTTTCTTAAAGTATCCGCTGTCTGAAAGTATGAGATTTACAGGATAGTCCGGAACTTCTTCTTCTAAAAATTCACTTTCAATCTCATCCTCATAAATAATAAACGTCTTTCTTGGCTTACTGTATTTTTTTATAACATCTTTAAGTTCAGAAATAATAATTTTTTCAATCTTCTTAGAATCAGTAAGAACATTTTCCATTTCTGCTATATCAGATTTAAGCTGATCTGTTTCATTAATTCTGCCTACTATATATTCACGATTTATATGTCTTAATTTTATTTCAGCTACATATTCTGCCTGAATTTCATCAATTCCGAAGCCTATCATAAGATTCGGTACAACATCTGCTTCTTCTTCAGTTTCCCTTATAATTGTTATTGCACGATCTATATCAAGCAATATTTTTCTGAGTCCCTCAAGTAAATGAAGCTTATCTTTTTTCTTTTTAAGATCAAAATAAATTCTTCTTTTAATGCATTCATTTCGGAATGCTGTCCATTCTGTAAGAATTTCACGTACGCCCATTACCTTCGGGTTTCCGGCTATAAGTATATTGAAATTACATGAGTAATTATCCTGAAGTGATGTAAGCTTGAAAAGCTTCTGCATTAATTTATCAGGATCAGTTCCCCTTTTAAGATCTATCGCAAGTTTTAAACCACTCAGATCAGTCTCGTCCCTGATATATGATATTTCACGGATCTTGTTAAGCTTTATGAGATCTATTATCTTATCTATAATAGCTTCAACTGTCGTGCTGTATGGAATTTCAGTTACCTCAATACAGTTTGCGGATTTATCATAATTGTACTTTGCACGTACCTTCAATGAACCTCTTCCGGTATTGTAAACCTTCATAAGTTCCTGTTCATTATATATAAAATATCCGCCTCCCGGAAAGTCAGGGCCTTTTAATGTAGTTATTATGTCATGATCAGGATTTTTAATAAGTGCTATACATGTTTCACATACTTCTGCTAGATTAAATGGACAGACACTGCTTGCCATAGATACTGCAATTCCGACATTTGAGTTTACAAGAATTGACGGAAAGCTTGCTGGAAAGAGCGCTGGTTCAAGCGTTGTATTATCATAATTCGGTACAAAATCAACTGTATCCTTATCAATATCCCTGAACATTTCATTACATATAGTATCAAGCTTTACCTCTGTATATCTTGAAGCAGCATATGCCATATCCCTTGAATACGATTTTCCAAAATTACCCTTTGAATCTATATATGCATGAAGAAGCGTTTCATTTCCTCTTGAAAGTCGTACAAGTGTTTCATATATTGCACCGTCTCCATGAGGATTAAGGCGCATAGTCTGACCGACAACATTAGCCGACTTTGTCTTTGCACCTGTGAGTAATCCCATTTTGTACATTGTATATAAAAGCTTTCTGTGTGAAGGCTTAAAGCCGTCTATTTCAGGAAGAGCACGTGAAACAATTACACTCATAGCATACGGCATGTAATTTTTCTCTAGAGTTTCTGTAATTTTTTCCTGAACTACAACTCCTGATCCCTCTATATAAGCATCAGGAAGTTGTTTGATTTTAATTTCCTTATTTGGTTTTTTTGCCATTTACGCTGACGCTCCTTGTATTTTATTAAGATATATCTGCCATTTCAAGATAGTCTCCGCCAAACTCAGCGATAAAATCTTTTCGAGCCTGAAGATTATCACCAAGCAGCATATCAAACATCTTCATTGTAGACTCCATATCATCTCTTGCTATTTTTATCAGCCTTCTTGTATCAGGATTCATTGTGGTAAGTGCCATCATTTCAGGTTCATTTTCGCCCAATCCTTTTGAACGCTGAAGTGTATACTTGGTATTACCTATCTTCTCAAGTATTTTTGTCTTTTCTTTTTCTGTATATGCAAAATATGTTTTGTTTTTAGTTGTTATTTCAAAAAGAGGTGATTCAGCGATATATACGTAACCCTCATCAATAAGAGTTGGTGTAAGTCTGTAAAGCATAGTAAGAATGAGCGTCCTTATCTGGAATCCGTCAACATCAGCATCAGTACAGATAATGATTTTATTCCATTTAAGCAAATCCAGATTAAATGAGGACAGATCCTTATTCGCCTTTGTCTTGACCTCTACTCCGCAGCCCAGAACCTTAATGATATCTGTGATAATATCATTTTTAAATATTTTATCATAATCTGCTTTCAGGCAATTGAGTATCTTTCCGCGTACAGGAATTATAGCCTGAAATTCTGCTTCACGTGCAAGTTTTACTGCGCCAAGGGCTGAGTCACCCTCAACTATATACAACTCTCGCCTTGACACATCCTTTGTCCTGCAGTCTACAAATTTCTGTACCATATTTGAAAGGTCAATTGCACCAGCAAGCTTTTTCTTTATATTAAGACGTGTTTTCTCAGCATTTTCACGGCTTCTTTTATTTATCATTACCTGTTCTGCAATTTTAACAGCTTCATCAGGGTTTTCAGTAAAGTATACTTCAAGCTGATGCTTTAAAAATTCTGTCATTGCCTCATAGATAAATTTGTTGTTAACAGCCTTTTTAGTCTGATTCTCATATGAAGTCTGGGTTGAAAAAGAAGAAGAAATAAGAACAAGACATTCTTCAATATCAACAAATGTTATTTTGCCTTCATTTTTAAGATATTTGCTGTTTTGCTTGAGATACGTATCTATCTGTGAAACAAACGCCTGTTTTACAGCCTTCTCAGGTGAGCCGCCATATTCAAGAAAGCTTGAATTATGATAATATTCAAGGCGTTTTATTTTATTTGAAAATGTAAATGCTGCATTTAATCTTACCTTATAATCAGGTTTATCTTCCCTGTCACGTCCTGTTCTTTCACACTGCCAGTTCTGAATTCCTGTTATGGAATCTTCTCCTACTATTTCATGAAGATAGTCTGTAATTCCGTTCTCATATATAAACTGCTCTTCTGAAAATGTTCCGTCTTCATTCTGCGAACGATATATAAATAAAATATCAGGATTTACGACAGCCTGTCTTTTCAGTGTATCCCTGAAAAAATCATCAGGAATATCTATTTCGGTAAATACATCAAGGTCAGGCTTCCACCTGGTTTTAGTACCTGTATTTTTCTTTTTGTATTCCTCTTTTTTCAGTCCGCCTTGATTTCCACCCTTTTCAAAATGAAGACTGTATCTGTATCCGTCACGCAGAACCTCAACATCCATAAATTCTGATGAAAATTGTGTTGCACAAAGTCCGAGTCCGTTAAGTCCGAGTGAATACTGGTAGCTTTCATCGTCAGCATCATATTTACCGCCGGCATACAGCTCACAATATACAAGCTCCCAGTTATACCTTTCCTCATTCCTATTATAATCAACCGGACAGCCTCTTCCGAAATCCTCTACCTCAAAAACATTATCAAGATATTTCGTTACAATAACACTCTTTCCATAACCGGCACGTGCCTCATCTATTGAATTTGATATTACCTCAAATACAGAGTGTTCACAACCGTCAATACCATCAGACCCAAATATTACAGCAGGTCTTTTACGAACCTTGTCAGCACCCTTGAGCATTGTAATACTGTCATTTCCATAATCAGTTGATTTTCTCGCCATATTTCTTTCATTCCCTCACCAAATATTTTTATACAAGCCGATATATTATCATTTTCATAGTTATAACGCGGCTATAAAGAAATAGGAGTCATTTTTCATACTCCTATCAAGCATATTTTAATCCTCATCACCTGATGAACGAATAATAAAAAGCTTTCCGAATTTTACAGTTCCCCCGATCTGAATTGTCTGATGATAATTTTTAGGTGCTGCAAGTCCGTTTGTAAAATTGCCCTTTACATTTGATTCAACCATAATATCATCAGGAAAAACAAGATAAAGTTTCCCAAATCTTACTTTTACATTAATTTTTGATTTATCGTCAATAGACGCCTTTCTGAAATCATACAGTAGTGAACCGGAAAAAACTCTGAATCTCCCGCCTATTATCCCCTTAAAATTATTACGTATATGTTTCATTCCAGCAAATACACGTATATCAGGGCTTGTCCTTGAAAGTGTTACTGGCTCAAGAACAGTAGGTTTAATAAACTTATATGAACTGCCTATAGCCGTTGTTCCAATAGAAAACAACAGCATTACTACTACAAAAGCACAGATGTTTTCATCATTTATGTAGCCGTTATTATATATAAGCAATCCAAGGCCTGTATAAAATCCAAGGGAGTTAATAAAATTTACGCCCAGAACAAGCATCCATATCAGAAACGGAACCGCAATTATCAATGTCCACGCACTATCATAATTAAAACCGAATTCCCACCAGTTTAATTTAAATCCAATAAATACAATTGCAGCAATTATCAGAATAAACCCTGCAAGCTTACTGAAAAAATTAATTCTCATAGCAAATATACCCTCTTAAAGAAAATTATTTTTTGATAAGCATAACTGCAGCCCAGTCATTCTGCTCACGAACATCACAAATTCTGAAGCCTGCTGCCTCAACTGCATCAGTTACTTCGTTTTTACGCTCACTTATTATGCCTGATATGATAAGTGTACCCTCAGGCTTTAAGAATTTGTAAAACAAATCTTTCATAGCAATAAGGATATCAGCAACTATGTTTGCTGTAATAATATCATATCCTGTACCTATCTTTTCAACCAATGCTGGATCTGAAATTACATTTCCACACATTGCAGTATATTTTTCAGCTGGAATATGGTTTATAGCTGCATTTTCAGATGCTGTCTTCATTGCATTTTCTTCTATATCGACGGCTATTGCACTTTCAGACCCAAGAAGCATCGCAGCTATGGATAATATTCCGCTTCCGCATCCCAGATCCAGAATTTTTTTATTTTTTAAATCAAGTTCATCAAGGTATTCAAGACAAAGTTTAGTTGTATAATGCTGCCCACTTCCAAAGCTTGATGCAGGATCTATTTCAAGAATAACTCTGCTGTTATCTGTAACATCTTCCCATGAAGGCTTTACAAGAAGCTTTTTCCCTACATTCATAGGCTTAAAATACTGCTTCCAGTTGTTTGCCCAGTCCTCTTCCTTTACATTTGCAAACTGTGTCTGAAGCCTTCCGTATTCATTCTGAGTATCATTTTCAGATAATTTCTTAAGTATGGAATTTATAGAAATAAGCATTTCACTGCCCTGATTATTTTCAGGTATATAAACTGTAATTGTAGTTTCACATTCTGAAAGCTGCATAAGATCATCCTCAATATAATCCCAGTTTCCCTCTTTGTTTTCCAGAAATTCATTAAAATCCTCTGCGTCCTTTATTACAAATCCTTTTATACCTATGTCCATAAGTTTTGAACATACAATCTCTATTCCGGTCGTAGTGGTAAATATATCAACTTCAGTCCAGTTCATACAATCTTCCTTCCTTATTCATCATTCAAAAAGCAATCCAACAATTAATATACCACAAAACCTCGGTAATGTAAAGATTAATTTTAAACTTGGAATAAGCCAGCATAAAATTTATGTCATAAAACCAAAAAATTAGTATAATATTATTGTAATTAATGTGATAGTATGATAATCCCGAGTTTGCCACTTAAAATTAAAAAACGAAGTCCCCAAAAGGCTCCGTTTTTACATGAATACGCATCTAAAGCAAGTATTTATGCGCTTGATGTTTTTTAGAAAAACGCACTAAAAGAAAAAACGCTGATGCAACAACACCTGCCGGAAACTTTATATATCACTTAGGAATCTGTGCTTCAATCCTGTCATTTATTTTTTTAAATATCTTATATCCTA
>CALMUA010000214.1 GCA_937872775.1 uncultured Ruminococcus sp. | reverse complement strand
TTAGAATGCTTTCGGAAGCGGAGCAGCAGAGTAATCTTGAAAAGCTTAATAAGTACTGCAATGCAAGTAGTGAATATGATTACGTTTTGATGGACATGCCGCCGGCTCTGAATTGCATTACTGAAAATATACTGAGTATAACCGATGGAGTAATAGTACCGGTTGAACTTGGCTTATTTGCTATTCAGGGTATTTCTAAAGTAACAGAAGCAATTAATAAAGTAGGTGCAACGTTTGTCGGATGCTTCATATCGAAGTATGATAAAAATAATAAATCAGATGTAGAATTGAAAACGATGCTTGAAAGTACTTTAGGCAAAAAGGTATTTGATACAATAATACCTTACAGCAACATCATTCGTAATTCATTGAATTACAAAGTGACTGCATACGAATATATGAAATGGCTGGCTCCTGCTAAGAGATATCTGGAGCTTACAGATGAAATAATCCGAAAGGTGGGTTAGAGTAATGGGGAGATTTAAAATGGATGCATCAATAGCAACGGATATAAAATCTGTTGCAGATAGCTCTTTTAAGGACAACATAAAAATGATAGAAGTCGGGAAGCTTAAACCAAGCCTCGACAATTTTTTTTCTCTGACAGAAATAGAAATGCTTGCAGATGACATTGAACGTCAAGGATTAAAACATAACATTGTAGTTACCGAAGATGAAAATAATCTTGGTGACTTTTTTATTAAATCAGGACATAGAAGATACAAAGCAATTTGTAAGCTTATTGAGCAAGGAAGATATAATTCAAAATATATTCCTTGCTTTGTTGACGGAATAAAATCACAATCAGAAAATTTACTTGATCTTATCATGCTCAATGCAACTACAAGAGTAATGAGTGACTCAGAGCTGTACAAGCAGTATGAAGTTTTAAAAGATACACTTGATAAGCTTAAAGATGAAGGTAAAAAGGTTAGAGGACGTTTTCGTGAAGTTGCTGCAAATTATCTCAATGTGTCTCCGGCTCAGGTCGGTAAAATTGAGAACATAAAGCATAATGCTTGTGAAGAAATAAAGTGTGCAGTTGAAGATGGTTCACTTTCTATAGCAGTTGCTGATAGCATAGCGAAACTTGACGAAGATGAACAAAAAGAATTAATTTTTGAAAAAGAAATTTCAGAAATTAAAACCAGTGATGCTAAAGAAAAAAAGACGAAATCATCAAAAAAAGAAAAACCGAAAACAAAAGAAAAAAGTATTGAAGCAAGTGAAAAACAATATAATTTTGATGATGATTTTCTGAATGATAAAAATATTTCGGAAATAGATGATTTTATTGAAAGTGATGAAATAGAAGATGATAAAAAGCAAGTGAATAATATAATTAATAACCTTGTACCGTTTTGGTCTAAGGTTATTTCATCTTATGACAGTGAGTCTTTAGAAAAAAATATTACCAGCTTGAAAGATAAGTTAAATAAAATAATGGAGGAATTTCAGTAATGGCAAAACAAACACTTGAACAAAAAATTGCAAAAACAGAAGAAGCGATCTTAAAAGAAGAATTTCTGATTGAGGAGAGTAAAGAAAAAATAAAAAAGTTAAAGGCTGAACTGAAATCTTTAAAAAGCGAAAAAGAAAAAGTTTTTGCAAATGAAATAATTGAGATTATTAAAGCTAAAGGGATAA
This sequence comes from uncultured Ruminococcus sp., assembly GCA_937872775.1. GTDB lineage: Bacteria > Bacillota > Clostridia > Oscillospirales > Ruminococcaceae > HUN007. Next base: position 6,538 of record CALMUA010000214.1, on the reverse strand, counting down.
GTCATGAAAAACTTATTGCAGACTTGAATGCAGTTTCGGTTGAAAAAAGCGAAGGTGAAAAAACATCAGAATCTCAAAATAATGATACAGATTTTGATGAAAAAAAAGATAATGCAGTGACAAGTTCGTCACAAAATTTTTCAGTGCAAAAATGAAAAACTGAGCGTAGCGATTTAAAAAACCGGTTTGACTAAAACCGTTCAGGGGTCTTAGGGGATTTACCCCTAACAAGCTGAATATGTACGGACGTGTCCGTACATATTCTATGCTTGCCACCCTGTGATTTTCTGCGAAAATCGTGGGTGACTTTTTGTTCCAAACTTTGAAAAGGTTAATTAATTCTGATAGGAGGAAATGATAATTGCCGAGAATAAAAACTGAACGTCTTGAATTAAGATTGACGTTAGAACAAAAACAAAAGCTTGCAGAGATTTCAAAAAAATCACGCATGAATATGACAGAATACATAGTTGCTATTTCTGAACAAAAAAAGATAATAGTAGCCGACGGAGTGCCAGAGCTTTTAAAACAGATTATCAAAATCGGCACAAACGTTAACCAGATCACTATGGTTGCTAATTCAAATCACTCCGTTTCTTCAAAGCAAATTGATATAGTCAATACTAATCTTGTGAAAATACAAAACTTAATTTCAGATTTAATTGATGAAATAAAAAACTCTAAAGATGAGATTGAAGTGTAATGGCTTATGTAGGACAAGTATCAATAAGAGATTCATCTCACATGGAGAACGCAATTGATTATATTACTCGTGAAGAAAAAGCATTGTCACTTACAGATTACAAAGAAAAGTTAAAATCGCATATGATGCATATTCAAAGTATAAACATTAATGACGGTGAGAGAGCAACCTATATCAATTGCAATTCTCTTAATGCTTTCAAAGAATTTGAAAATATGAGGAGAGCTTTCGACCAGGACAAAGGTGTAATCGCTCATCATTATTATCAATCTTTTCAAAAAGATGATGACGTTAATCCGGATCAGGCACATAAAATCGGTGTAGAACTAGCTAAGAAAATGTTTCCGGACTATCAGGTAGTTGTTGCAACTCATATTGACAGGCAGCATCTACACAATCATATTATTGTAAACAGCTGCAATATTGTTGCCGGGCAGAAATGGTACAGCAATAAAAAAACACTTTCTGATATTCGTGCTGAAAGTGATAAGCTGTGTTTGCAAAATGGACTAGGCATCATCAATAAAAAAACAAAATACAAAACAATTGATAAGACGACTTATCAGCTTGGAGTGCAGGGCAAGTCGTGGAAGGTTCAGCTTGTAAAAGATCTTGATAATGCAGTACTCAAATGCAAATCAAAAGAAGAATTCATAATTTTTTTAAAGGAGCGTGATTATAATGTTAATTACAAAGATGTTCATATTACAATCACTAAAATCGGTGAGAAAAAAGGAATAAGGGTAAACACTCTCTCAAAACAGTTTGGTGATAAGTATACAAAAGAAAATCTCGAAAAGATTATGGGGTATTATGTTTCTCCGGATTTGGAAAAGATATTTGAAGCTTATTCTTTCAAAAAGAAAAAAAGTCAGACGGAATATAAAAGTAACTGGGAATATTATGAGCGTAGAACATTTCGTCAAAGAAATTATCATAAATCAAATATGAATCGAATAGTTTGCGATAGAAATGTTGAAAAGGTTTTGAGAAATGTAAATTCTATAACTTATTCAAGAAGTGTTCTTGAAATGCTTTTAAAAATATTTGTATTAATGACGATGAAAAGGCGTAATGAATATAAACATGGTTATAAAAAATACAGAACAGTTAGAAAGTTTAATAAGTCATGCATTAATCATTATAATCAGTTCGGTAACATTGATCATAAAAAGCTTACTGGTTGTGCCGGTGAAAATTTTACGATTAAGGTAACGATGGTTGAGTTAATGAAGCTTGTTAATCAGCCTGTTTTCTATTCAGCTGTTGTTAATCGTAATGATGCTTCAGTAGAAGTTACAGTTAAAAATAAAGATAAACTTTTTCTTGCAAAGCTTTTGGGACTTGAAGAATTAAAAAAAGAACTTGAAGCTCAGGATAAGGTTATATCAAATAAAAATACATACAGTGCTTTAAAAAAAGAAGCAGAGGCTTCGGGAGTTAAGCTACAGTATCTTATTATTACAGAGGAGCAGCTGAATATCTTGAAAAATAATTATATTTCTTTTGCATTTTTTAATAAAGAGGATAAATATAATATCGCATTTATGCCGGACAAGCTTAAGATAATAAAGAAGCTTATTTCCTCTGAAAAATCTGAAACAGAAGCTCAGAAAAATATGAGAATTTATAATAACCTTAAAACTGATGCGGCAAAAAGAAGTGAAAAATTAGCTTACAGAGCAAAGCTTTCCGATGAGCAAATTCAGAAATTAAAAAAATCAAATATTAAGTTTGCTTATTTTAATAATTCATCAGATAGCACGTTTAATATTGCTTTTGATAAGAAAAATGAAAGCGAAATACAAAATATAATATATATGAAGGGAGAAAAGAAACAAAGTAAAGGAATGAACGGAGAGTAAGAATGAAAAAAAATAAGTTAAGGGCAGGTAAAAATAAATCATTTATTATTACGGTTTCTATTATAGGAATTTTAATATTATTTGGTGTAGGAATGTATACTGCATACCTATATATTAACTTTTTAAAGTATGCAAATGTTGAAAAGCTGTCATCTATCAATGATTTTGTATCATTAACAAATTACATTTCAAAACATGAGATTGTAGTTCCGTTAAGCAAATCTGTTTTATTTACTATGCTTAAATATCAGGTATTAAAATTATGGTGGCTGTATTTAGTTAGCTTTTTTATAATATTTATGGCTTCAACAGGTAAAACGAAGGATGAATATAGAGGCATGGAGCATGGATCAGCTTCATGGTCGGATAAATATGAGGAAAAAAATTTTAAAGATAGCACTGGTATTCCAGTTGCTCTTAATACATATGTGACGATAAATAATCCAAAGGGTAAATATTATCTGTCACATAACTTAAATGAGGTTGTAATCGGTGGTTCAGGTGCCGGTAAATCTTTTAGAAAAATCAAACCTGACATTATGCAGATGTATGGAAGTTATGTTGTTACAGATCCGAAAGGTGAGCTGTATCGAGACACAGCAAAATTTTTAACTGAGCATGGTTATAAAATAAGAGTATTGAATCTAATAAATATCAATTTATCTAATTCATATAATCCGTTTACATATATGTCGGAAGAACAAGACGTATTAAATGTAGCGGATTTATTTATGCAGAATTCAGCCGGTGATGGCGAAAAGGCAGACTTCTGGACAGGAGCTGCACAGGACTTACTTGTAGCTATTATGGTTTATCTATGGAAGACGGATGGCGAGTTAAAGACATTTGGCAGAGTATTGCGTTTGGTTAATAGTGTTCAGTATGATAAATCAGGAAAGATTGATTTAAAATGTGAACTGGCTCAGTGCTTCCAGGGACATAAGGTAGAATATCCAAATGATGTTGTTTCTGTCAATTGGGCAAGTATTCAAGGAACTCCGCAGGAAACACTCGGAAGCATCTGCAAAACGCTTTCTACACGTTTAAGGCTGTGGGCGGTCGAAGATGTTGATGAACTTACATCAGTTGATGAAATGAACTTTGATATGGTCGGAAAAGAAAAGACTGCGATTTTTCTTATTATTCCGGCTGCAAGGCAGACGTATAAAGTTATTGCAAATATATTTTATTCACAGCTTTTTGAAAGACTCATGCTTGTGGCAAACAGAGATTGCAATGGAAGATTACCTATGCTTGTTTCGTGTGAACTCGATGAATTTGCAAATAGTGTGACACGTTCCGTACTGAAAAGGTGCGGCACGTAACAATTAAATAGTTACGTAGAACTATTATTCTGATGAGTCGAATGACGGAGTAACGCCCTGAAAGGCTCACGTTAAAACTACGGACGGCTAAGCAGTGTGAAACGCTAAAGTCGTAAGCCCGTGGAAGTCGCATGAGAGTAGTCCTAACAGAGAAATTTTCTGCTGTGGAAAGCGTTGCAGAGGTGCAATGTGCTACCTATAGTGCGGACGGCGGTGCAGTATGGTTAGAATGGCTTGACAAGCCCGACAAAAATCCGAGTGTACAGTTCTAGACGAATGACCGATAGAAATGTCGGTGTGCAAAATGCACGCAAACGGGGTGGAGTAAAAGTTGTTAGTATGAAACTCCCTGTGCCGTTACAGGCGGTACGCATTATTAATTTAATGTGTTTGCAGGACTAAAGGATTGACCTAACCTGCACCTAAGCTAAGAATAATGGAACGTGGAAAGCAGTCCGACCAGTGAATTTCACAATTCTATACTGATTTAAGTCGAAAGCGGTGATGCCGTATAAGCTGATTAGGGACTGTGAGAGTAGTGCCACAGTACCGTTGAAGCCGTGATAATAAGCGGTGGAGGGATAGGCACAAGTCGTTAAAATCAATGTTAAATATGTATATGTAGTAATCATAAAAGTGATTTCATAGCTTCGAGTACGAAACAAAAAAAGCACGCTGAAAGGCGGTGGTTACTATGACAAAGGAAACTGTAAACAAATCAGAGAAAAATATGTATAGGTACGGCTTGCAGGAAAGGTTATGCAACTTGTATGACCAAAGCAGGCAGGGCAAGTGCTTTAAACATCTAATGAAGATGATAGTTTCGGAAGAAAATATTGTGCTTGCATACCGAAATATCTGCAAAAACAAAGGCAGTTTTACTGCCGGAGTTGACGGAAAAATCATAACGGATATACAAAAACATCCTATTCAGACTGTAACTCAAAAGGTCAGAAGCAAGTTAGTTCAATATCAGCCAAAAAAGGTTCGTCGTACCTATATTGATAAAGGTAACGGCAAACAGCGTCCGCTGGGCATTCCGAGTATATGGGACAGGCTGATACAGCAATGCGTATTACAGGTTTTGGAGCCAATTTGTGAAGCAAAATTTCATGAGCGGAGCAATGGCTTTAGACCATACAGGTCACCGCAGAACGCAGCGGCACAATGCTACAAAATGATACAACTGCAAAATCTTCATTATGTAGTTGACATTGATATTAAAGGGTTCTTCGACAATATTAATCACGCAAAGCTGATAAAACAAATCTGGGCAATTGGTATACAGGATCTGAAAGTTATAGCAATTATCAAGGCAATGTTAAAGGCAGAAATTCTGTTCAATGATATTGCAATATCACCCGAAGCAGGGACACCGCAAGGCGGTATTTTATCGCCGCTTCTGTCAAATATCGTTCTCAATGAACTTGATTGGTGGATTGCCAGCCAATGGGAAACTATGCCTACAAGGATAAACCGAGAATACAGCAAAACCGATAAAAACGGAAATGTTGTAATTGACAGGTCACAAAAATGGAGTATGCTTCGGGAGAAAAGCAAGCTGAAAGAAATATATATCGTAAGATATGCAGATGATTTCAAAATCTTCTGCCGAGATTACAGCACAGCAAAGAAAACCTATACAGCAGTTGTAAACTGGTTGAAAGAGCGACTTTCATTGGAAATCAGTGCGGAAAAATCGGGAATAACCAATCTTGAAAAAAACTATATGGAGTTTCTCGGATTAAAAATCCGTTCTGTCCCTAAAGGCAGAAAATTTGCAGTAATGTCGCACATGACAGCCAAAGCCAAAGGTAACGCCAAAAAGAAAACTGCTGAGAGCATAAAACGTATTTTGAACCATAACGACCAAAAATCTATTGATAAAAATATCAGCCTGCATAATTCATTAGTAAGCGGACTGCATAACTACTACCAAATGGCTACTCTCGTGAGTGCGGATTTTTCTGAAATAGGATATCCCATTCAAAAAATGCTAAGTGGTGCAAATCACAACAACAAAGGCTGTTCGGTAGAAAAATCGGGAGACATACGGTCAAGGTTCATAGCCGAAAACTATGGCAAATCCAAACAAATGCGTTGGATAGGCGGTAGACCACTGATACCCATAGCATATGTACAGCATCAATATCCCAAGTACAAACGCAGAGAGGTTAATAAGTACGTTTTAAAAAACTACGCAGAACATCAATTACCAAATTCCGTTAATTTTGAAATTATCAGATACCTTATGGAAAATGCGTATAGGTGGGAAAGTATAGAGTTTGCCGATAATATGCTCTCAAGGTATATTGCACAAAAGGGAAACTGTGCGGTAACGCACAAACCCTTGTATCTTCACAATATGGATTGTCATCATATAAAGCCAAAACAAGGTGGGCGAGCTGAAAATAACAGCTATGAAAATCTTGTTATTTTATGTACGGAAGTGCATAGGCTTATTACGGCAACCAAAGAAGAAACAATAAATAAATATGTGCAAATGCTAAATCTTGATGAAAAACAGCTTGCAAAAATCAATAAATTCCGTAAATATGCAGACTTACAGCCAATAGAAAATTAAACTCTGAAATAACAGCTACAGGACTACGTATGCACCAAAAACTTGATTAGACGATGGAGCG
>CALMUA010000213.1 GCA_937872775.1 uncultured Ruminococcus sp. | reverse complement strand
CTTTATAGTATAATATAAATAGTATTTAATCAAAATCTATAAACACCGGAGGTATTTATGTCTTTTTATCCATTTTCTCTTAAGTCTGACATGCTCGTATTTACTTGCTGTCACGTTCTTGAAAAAAATAAAACAATAACATTTGTAACCCATCACTTTGATGATAACAACTGGCAGTTCACATGCAGTTCAGTTCATAATGATACGGACGCTGTAATCATAAGTATAAGCGAACTATGCAAGATCGATCCCAGCATAGAAGAACTTTGCGATATGCCGGTAGGACATTTTGCAACAAGAAAAAATAAAAATGCAAAATGGATCATTTCAAAGATACCTGACGAGCAGTCCTATCCTCTGAATCCAAACTAACAAAAATAATTATATATCATTTTAATAAAATAGTCAAGCATTTATAATCATTTGTAGTAATAATTTTTTAGTACATTGTAAAAATAAAGCTAATAATATTATTAAATTTTATCGTAATTTCAGAATCTACCTTTTATATTTAATTTTAATTAATGATTTAACCTGATTTTGTATATCATAATATTTAAATGATTATTGCAGGGAACTGTACTGTAATAATTGAAAAGCGGCACCCGTTTAAAGATGGGTGCCGCTTTTTGAGAAATTTTATTTTTTTGCAGCTCTGCTCTGAGCCATTCTTTTTTCTCTTCTTCTTTTTGCTCGTTTGTTTATAGTGTATATTACTATTACAATGTATATTATTGACAATCCTGTCGCAATTTTTATTGCCTGTGAAAATGAACCTGAATTAAAGTATGATTCAACGATTGCCATTGAATATTTTACGAATGAACGCTCAACATCCCCATAGGCTACAAGATCAACTTTTCCTATCTCATTTCCGGAATACTTTATTGTAAGTGTTCCAAGTTTCTCTCCCGCTTTGATCGGTGCATTAAGTTCATCGTATACATATTCGATGTCGGTCATGTCAATTGCGTCTGTTGGTACTGTTGTATCCCACATACAAGATATGTCATTTGCAGGTTTAAGATTAATTGAATCCTTTCCCTTTGCATAATTAACTTTTAATGTACGCACTTCTTGTGATGACTCAAGTACCACCATATGCTTAATGTTTTCAAAGGCCCAATCAAACAGTATTGTTGCATCTTCAATATGATAAAATCTTGGCTCATTGTCTGATTCAAGCGGTGCATTTAAAAGAACGACAAGATAATTTGATCCGTCCTTTGACGCTCTTGCAACAAGACATCTTCCGGACTGATGTGAATTTCCTGTTTTTATACCTTTAGTACCCGGATAATATTTTTCATTTTCTGATTCCATCATTGGATTTACATTTTGAAGCAGTATTCCGTCCGGGTCAAGATTTGTTGCAGGAATCTGATATGAATACTGTGATGCTATTTCTGAAAATCCACGTAAATTAATTGCATATTCTGATATAAGCATCATATCTCTTGCTGTAGAATACTGGTTATCATCATGAAGTCCCGTAGGATTTGTAAAATGAGTGTTTACAGCACCTATCTCAACAGCTTTTTCGTTCATCTTGTTTACAAAGCTATCAATATTATTTCCGCCTATATTATAGGCAAGTGTAAGAGCTGCCTCACATGAAGACCTCAGAAGCATTGCATATATAAGATTTTTTGCCGACAACTGCTCGCCAGGACTGATAAAACATGTTGTTATCTCATTATACGGAAAAGTTTCTTCAGGGTATTTCAATCTGTATGCATCAAATACATCATTTATAAGTTCTGGGCATTCATATGTATCTTCAAGATTGCTTATGCTCTCCATTGCAACTATAGCTGTCATTATCTGAACAAGCTGTGCCGGGGGCTTTTTTATATCAGCATTTTTTTCATATACAACTGTCTGAGTATCAAGATTATAAAGAATTGACATTTCGCTATAAATTTTTTTTGCTGGATGGAACGAAATAGCTTGAACATTATTTGGCTTGATAATGTTAAACAAAACAATAATTGTTGTTAAAACACTTAAGATTTTTTTCATCGATATCCCTCACTATTAATACAATATTTTTATATATACTTATTATATCAAATTTTTGTTTGCTTTAAAAGAGTTTTTATCAAAAAAAATGCACAAAAATAAAATAAAGCATTTACTGTACAGCTTTTTTATGATAGAATATAATATGTAGACACGCTAATAATTATTTTTGATAAACAGGTGATTAAATGATATATATTACAGGTGATACACACGGCGATTTCTCTCGTTTTAAAGATTCTACAACAAGAAAGATCAAAAAAGGCGACACTCTGATTGTCTGCGGAGATTTCGGATTTATATGGAATGGAAGCAGAGCTGAAAAACAGATACTTAAGAAAATTGGTGAGCTTCGATATACTGTAGCATTTATCGATGGATGCCACGAAAATTTCAAACTTCTCGAAGAGTATCCAGAACTGCAGTGGAACGGCGGTACAGCACGCTCTATTTCAGGAAAACTGGTACATTTAAAACGCGGTCAAGTGTACAACATTGAAGGAAAAAAATTCTTTACATTCGGTGGTGGACACAGTCAGGACATTGATATAAGACGTGAAACAGATACATGGTTTGAACAGGAACAACCTACAGAAGCAGATGTTGAAGAAGGTGTTAAAAATCTGCTTTCAAATGAAGGAAAGGTAGATTATATAATAACACATGAGCCTCCCCAGTCATTAAAAAAATGTCTTGATATTGATATGCTGCACAGACTGGAAACAGATACATTTTTTGAACAGATAATTGACCAGTGTAGCTTTGAAAAATGGTTTTTCGGAAAATGTCATATGAATAAAATTATTCCACAAAAATTCTATGCTCTGTTTGACAATGTAATCAGACTTGAAAAATAAGAATTTTTTTCTTAAAATTATTATTATTT
>CALMUA010000212.1 GCA_937872775.1 uncultured Ruminococcus sp. | reverse complement strand
TGAAATTGTAGACAGTGTTGAAAAGCTTGAAGCAGCTTTGGCAAGAGTAAAAAAGGCACAGAAGGAATTTTCAACTTACTCGCAGGAACAAGTAGATAAAATCTTCAAGGCAGCGGCAATAGCAGCAAATAAAATGAGAATACCGCTTGCAAAAATGGCAGTCGAAGAGACAGGGATGGGTATAGTAGAGGATAAGGTTATCAAGAACAACTATGCTGCAGAATATATTTACAATGCATATAAAAATACTAAAACATGCGGAATCATAGAAGAGGATAAAGCATACGGAATAAAGAAAGTAGCAGAACCGATAGGCGTAATAGCAGCGGTAATTCCGACAACAAATCCTACATCAACAGCAATATTCAAGACAATGCTGGCCCTCAAAACAAGAAACGGAATAATCATCACTCCGCATCCAAGAGCAAAGCTCAGCACAATAGCAGCCGCAAAGGTAGTTCTTGAAGCAGCGGTTAAAGCGGGAGCACCTGAAGGAATAATTGACTGGATCGATGTACCTTCACTTGAAATGACAAATCTTGCAATGAAAGAAGCAGATATCATTCTTGCAACAGGCGGTCCTGGAATGGTAAAGGCTGCATATTCAAGCGGCAAACCGGCAGTCGGAGTTGGTGCAGGAAACACACCTGCAATAATTGATGATACAGCTGATATACTTCTTGCAGTAAACTCAATTATACACTCAAAAACATTTGATAACGGAATGATATGTGCGTCAGAACAGTCAGTAATAGTTATTGACAGCATATACAACAAGGTAAAAAAAGAATTTGCAGACAGGGGATGCTATTTCCTGAATGATGAGGAAACCGAAAAGGTAAGAAAAACAATACTTATAAACGGTGCACTTAATGCAAAGATAGTAGGACAGTCAGCATTCAGAATAGCAGAACTTTCTGGAATAACAGTACCTGAGGATACAAAGATTCTTATTGGTGAAGTAACAAGCGTAGAGCTTTCAGAAGAATTTGCACATGAAAAGCTTTCACCTGTACTTGCAATGTACAAGGCTTCTGACTTTGAGGATGCAATGGCAAAGGCTGAGAGACTTATAGCAGACGGGGGATATGGCCATACATCATCTGTATATCTTAATGCAGTAACAGAAAAAGAAAAGACAGACGCATTTGCAGAAAGAATGAAAACATGCCGTATACTTGTAAACACACCATCCTCACACGGAGGAATAGGAGATCTTTACAACTTTAAATTAGCACCGTCACTGACACTCGGATGCGGTTCATGGGGAGGAAACTCCGTATCAGAAAACGTAGGAGTAAAACATCTTATCAATATAAAGACAGTAGCCGAGAGGAGAGAGAATATGCTTTGGTTCAGAGTGCCTGAAAAGGTATATATCAAGAAGGGATGTCTGCCTGTAGCACTTGCTGAATTAAAGGATGTACTGGGTAAGAAGAAGGCATTTATAGTAACTGACTCATTCCTTTACAACAACGGTTATACAAAGGCAGTAACAGATAAGCTTGATGAAATGGGAATCACACATACAACCTTCTTTAACGTAGCACCTGACCCATCATTGGCATCAGCAAAGGAAGGTGCAGCAGCAATGGTAGCATTCCAGCCTGACTGTATAATTGCAGTAGGCGGCGGTTCAGCAATGGATGCAGCAAAGATCATGTGGGTACTTTATGAGCATCCTGAAGTTGACTTTATGGATATGGCAATGCGCTTTATAGATATAAGAAAGAGAGTATATACTTTCCCTAAGATGGGAGAAAAGGCATATTTCATAGCAATTCCTACATCAGCAGGTACAGGTTCTGAGGTAACACCGTTTGCAGTAATTACCGATGAGCAGACAGGCGTAAAATATCCGCTTGCTGACTATGAACTGATGCCTAAGATGGCAATAGTTGACGCAGATATGATGATGAATGCACCAAAGGGACTCACAGCAGCATCAGGTATAGACGCTGTATCACATGCACTTGAAGCGTATGCAGCAATGCTTGCAACTGATTATACAGATGGTCTTGCACTGCGTTCACTTAAAATGATATTTGAATATCTCCCTGCAGCATACGACAATGGCCCTAATGATCCTGTTGCACGTGAAAAGATGGCAAATGCCGCAACAATGGCAGGTATGGCATTTGCAAATGCATTCCTGGGTGTATGTCACTCAATGGCACATAAACTCGGAGCATTCTGGCATATTCCTCATGGTGTAGCAAATGCACTTATGCTTGAACAGGTAATGAGATTCAATGCAAGCGAAGCACCGGTAAAGATGGGAACATTCTCACAGTATGATCATCCGCATACACTTGCAAGATATGCAGAGGTTGCAGATTACCTGGGAGAAAAGGGTAAAGATAATGAAGAAAAGCTTGAGAATCTTATAAAGAAAGTAAACGAGCTTAAAAAGAGAGTAGGCATAAAGGATACTATAAAGGATTACGTAATTGATGAAGCAGCATTCCTTGAACGTCTTGATGAAATGACAGAGCAGGCATTTGACGATCAGTGCACAGGTGCAAATCCGAGATATCCGCTTATGAAGGAAATCAAGCAGATGTATCTTAACGCTTATTACGGAACTAACAAGTAAGGGGAGTTCCGCCTCTGCAGAGGCGGGCAGGGCTTTCCGATTGCCCTGCACCTTCGGGTAGGTTATAGAACTGAAAAATTTATTAAAATGGCATAAATAATATAAACATGAATAGAGGGAAAAAATTATGGAATTAATAGCTGAAAGGACCTCAAAAAAGATATATCGTGATAAAGATATGAGTATCAAAATGTTTGATGAAGATTATTCAAAAGCTGATATTCTTAATGAGGCATTAAACCAGGCACGTGTTGAAGAAACAGGAATTACTATGCCTAAAATAATAGAGATAACAATGATTGATGGAAAATGGGCAATTGTTTCTGAATTTATTGAAGGAAAAACATTAAAACAGCTTATGGATGAAAATCCTGATAAAATTGATGAATACCTTGAAAAATTTGTTGATTTGCAGATCTCAGTCCATGAAAAAAAGGCTCCTCTTTTAAACAAGCTTAAGGATAAAATGAATTATAAAATAGCCTCTGCAAATCTTGATGCAACCATACGTTATGAGCTTCATACACGACTAGAAGGAATGCCAAAGCATAATAAGGTGTGTCATGGAGATTTCAATCCCGAAAATATTATTATCTCCAATGACGGAATCCTGTATATTCTTGACTGGTCACATGCAACACAAGGAAATGCATCAGCTGATGTAGCAAGAACATATCTTCTGTTTTCTCTTAACGAAAATAAGCAGCTTGCGGATAAATACCTGAATATGTTCTGTAAAAAGACTGATACTGCAAAACAGTATATACAAAAGTGGCTCCCGATCGTTGCAGCTTCACAGTCAGTAAAGGAAAAAGCTGAAGAACGTGACTTATTACTCAAATGGGTAAATGTTGTTGAATATGAATAAAAACTACAGGGCACATATTTGTGCCCTTACATAAAGGAATGATGAAAAAATGACGGAATATATTAAATCAAAAAAATCCAATTGTAAAAACTGTTATAAATGTATACGTCATTGTCCTGTAAAATCAATTCGTTTTTCTAATAATCAGGCAAACATTGTTGCCAGTGAGTGTATACTTTGCGGAAATTGTTATACAATCTGTCCTCAGCATGCTAAAGAAATAAGAAATGACATATCAGTTGTAAATGAACTAATAAAAAGCAGAGTACCGGTATATGCAAGTATCGCACCTTCATTTATATCAAATTATAAAGGCATATCATTTGCTTCTATGCGAAAAACACTTAAAAATCTTGGATTTACTGATGCTGAAGAAACTGCTGTAGGAGCTACCATCGTTAAAAAACAATATGAGAAAATGACCTTTGAAAATACACGCAGCGTAATAATATCTTCATGCTGTCATACAGTAAATACGCTTATTCAGAATTATTATCCTCATGCACTTCCATTTCTGGCTGATATTATTTCACCTATGCAGGCTGAATGCATGGACATTAAACGACGTTTTCCAGAAGCTAAAACAGTGTTTATAGGCCCATGCATATCAAAAAAAGCAGAAGCCGAATTATATCCTGAAAATGTTGACTGCGTTTTGACATTTGAAGAACTTACAGAATGGATGAAAGAAGAAAGGATATATCCCGAATCTGATATTTCAGATGATAAAACAGGAATAGCAAGACTTTTTCCAACGTCAGGCGGCATAATAAATTCTATGATAGATAAAAATCCTGATTTTGTATATCTTTCAGTAGATGGTATTGAAAACTGTATGCATGCTCTGGATGATATAATAAACGGAAAGATAAAAAATTGTTTTATTGAAATGTCAGCTTGTATAGGAAGTTGTATCGGAGGACCTGCAAAAGTAAAAAAAGCAGATTCACCTGTGAGTGATTATATTTCAGTAAATAATTATGCTGGAAAAAAAGATTTTTCTGTTTTTGATTATACAGAAAGCAGTCTTAAAAAGAATATCGCAATGGTTTCAAACAGAAAGGCAGCATTTAATGAAAAATCAATAAAAGAAGTTCTTTCTAAAATAGGCAAGACATTACCTGAACATGAACTTAACTGCGGAGGTTGTGGATATAATACATGCATTGATAAGGCGTGTGCTGTCCTTGAAGGAAAAGCAGATCTTAATATGTGTCTGCCGTACCTTATAGAAAAGGCTGAATCATTTTCGGATAATATAATAAAAAATACCCCGAATGCTATTATTGTACTTAATGAAAATCTTGAAGTTCAGCTTGTTAATTCAGCAGCATGCAAAATGATGAATATTAAAAATCAGAATGATGTTCTTAACAGTCAGGTTGTATGCATACTTGATCCGCTTCCGTTTATGGAGGCATATCAGAATGGCAAAAATACATATGATAAATCAGTTTATATTGCTGAATATAAGAAGTATGCAGAACAGACAGTTATATATGATAAAAGTCACCATATTATTATCTGCTTTATGAGAGATATTACTGAAGAGACAAATCAGCGTGAAAATAAAGAAGCTATCAGCAGAAGAACAATGGAAATTGCTGATAAAGTAATTGAAAAACAGATGCGTTCTGTACAGGAAATAGCATCTTTGCTTGGAGAAACGACCGCTGAAACCAAAGTTGCCCTTACAAAGCTTAAGGAGTCATTGAAGGATGAATAATCTTTTTGCTGATGTAGGATATGTAAGTATAAATAAATATGGTGAGCTGACATGCGGAGACCATGTGGAAGTGATTTCACATGATGACGAATCAAAAGTAATAGTGCTTGCAGATGGCCTTGGCAGTGGAGTAAAGGCAAATATTCTCTCAACTCTTACAGCAAAAATAATTTCAACAATGATGTATAATGGTCTGACTGTAGAAGACTGCGTATCAACCATTGCCGCAACTTTACCTATATGTAAAGTAAGAAACGTTGCATATTCAACCTTTACAATAGTTCATATTATTGGAAACCGTGAAGCAGAAATAATACAATATGATAATCCACATGTCATTTTACTCAGAAACGGTAAAAATTTTGAATATTCAAAAATTATAGAGGTAATCGACAATAAAAAAATTTATAAATCTAAAATTATTCTTAATGATGGTGATTCATTTATTTTATTAAGTGATGGTGCTATTCACGCAGGAGTAGGACTTACACTTAATTTTGGCTGGCAGAGAGATGATATTATTGATTTCATGGAAACAATTTATGACAATGATTTTACTGCTAAGACTTTAAGTACAATGCTTATAAATGAGTGTTATTCACTTTATGGCGGAGAACCCGGAGATGATGCTACTGTCTGTACAATAAAAATCAGACAGCGTAAACCAGTGAATCTTATGATAGGACCTCCTGCTGATAGAAATGACGTCACAAAGATGATGTCACTGTTTTTTGCAAAGGAAGGAAAGCATATAGTATGCGGTGGAACAACGTCAACATTGGCTGCTGAATTTCTTGATAAGCCGCTTGATACAGGAATACCGCTGTATGTGGATCCGGATGTACCACCGACTGCTAAAATAGAAGGCGTTGATCTGGTTACAGAAGGAGTAATAACAATAAACAAGGTACTAGAATACGCAAAGGATTATCTTCAAGACAACGAAAAATACACAGACTGGAGCTATAAAAAAGATGGTGCATCGCTTATAGCAAGATTTTTATTTGAAGAAGCGACAGATATTAATTTTTATGTTGGGCGGGCTGTGAATCCAGCTCATCAGAATCCTGATCTGCCTATTGGCTTCAGTATAAAGATGAGACTTGTTGATGAGCTGTCAGTATGTCTTGAGAAGATGGGGAAAAAAATTAAAGTAAGCTATTTTTAACCGGACTGCATGAAAGGAAAAAAATATGATTGAATTAAATATATGTATAGGAAGCTCGTGCCATCTCAAGGGAGCATATAATGTTGTTGAAAATATTCAGCAAAAAATCAAAGAAAATAACCTCGAAAAAAAGATCAATTTCAAAGCATCATTCTGTATGCAGCAATGCAGTAATCAGGGCGTATGCATTACTGTGAACGGTCAGAAGCATAATATGATTCCAAATGATACTGGAGCATTTTTTGATGATGTAATTATTCCGATGACAAAATAAATACTTTTCTTAAATAATTTAAACTACTTATCAGCAATTGATTGTAAAACTCAAGGTCCTGTAAAATCTTACTTTTTAAAGAGATTTTACAGGACCTTGAGTTTTTATTTTATGTAATTATCTGATATACCATATCTGTGAACTTGCGCCAGGATTATAATTTTCAACATATACATTTCCCATCTGACCTGAAGAAGAACCATTTGAATTTCCGTATGCAGTCAGTACAAGAGAAGGATTGGATTTTAATGCTATTGTATATTCGGAGTTTCCGAGTGAATTGAATACCCATTCCTGTGTTGAATCAAGTCCTGGTGAATAAAGATGAACATTTGCACCTGAAGAAACTGCAGCAGCAGTTACAAGTCTGTTTGTTCCTGAAGAACTGCACATTGCATATAACTTATATGAAGATCCGTTGTTTTCAAGCCTGAATCTCTGTTCAACACTGCCATCCTTTGTCCATTGATATATGTTTGTACCATTTGTATCAATACCGTAATCAACATTCAGATATTTTGAACTCTGTTTATTTCTTAAATTGTATATTCCGTTGTTGACAATTCCCGAAGGAGCATTACCATAGGTAGGAATATTGGTTTTAAGTGCATCACGACTTACCCAGCCTATATTTCCGACACAAACAGGGTATGGGAGTGACGGGTCGGTATGTATGTGTGTAACTGTATATACTTCAGAAACGTATGGCCCATCTGCACAAGGCTCACTTGCCGAATGAATATATCCTGTATATTTTATTCTGTCACCGACTGCTGCTGTAGCTGTAGGAACTGTAATAGAACCTGTATCAATAATCATTGCATTTTTGCCTTTCATATTGTATATGCGTCTGAATTCATCAAGATTATATTCAACAATTCCTCTTATCATCATAGGGTCAGCACAATATACAGTGTTTTTTCTAAGATCATATCCCATAAGAACCATACAGTGATGTCCGCGCTGCCATGTAACTCGTCTTCCGTCAGGAGTATACCATGAATCACCTGTAACAGGAGTACGGAGTTCAGGTGTAGAAATAACTACAACAGGTGTTCCTTTAGCTATGTATGGGAACAGATCAGTAAGTTCAGTTCCTGTAAGATTGGTTGTCCTGTAGCTGCTTCCTACTGAAGCAAAATATGAATTAGCTGTGGTCATAAGGCAAGGAATGTAACATCCGTAAGAAAGATCATTTGATCTGGGGTCACCTGCAAATGTTGTAATAAAGTCAGCACCTATAAGTCTTCCATTTGAATAATGGAATTTCATCTGCGGCATAAACTTTGTTGCAATTGTAACCTTGTCCACGTCATATCCATACCAGTTTATTGCAATTGTAAGTCCTGTTGCCTCGCATCCTGTCGGCAGTTCAGGACTCTGAAGAATACTCCTCATGTTTGATATGATTTTTCTGTCTGGCATTGCTGTTACCGGCGGCGGTGGTGCCTGAGTCTGTGCAGGCGGAGGGGTAGTAGTAGGCGTTGGTGTTGTTGTAGTAGTTACTGTTGTCGTAGTTGGTTCAGGTGTAGTAGTGGTAGTTACTGTTGTCGTAGTTGGTTCAGGTGTCGTTGTAGTTGTTACTGTCGTGGTAGGTTCAGGTGTTGTCATGATTGTTACTGTCGTGTTAGTAGGTTCTGGTGTTGTCGTAGGCGTTGGAGTTGTAGTGGTAGGCTCATGATTCGTGGTTGTCGGTTCTGTGGTGGTTCCGGAAAGATTATATGCTTCTCTTTTATATCGCATAAAATCAAACACGTCGACTTTGTTGTTTTGATTTAGATCATAACAGGCAGTATCTTCACATGTGCTGATATTAAAAAGCAAACTTTTGAAATCAAAAATTGACCTCGTCTCAGCTGCACTTGAAATATCCGACTTAATGTTTGTAAGAAGGAGAGGAACAGATAAGAATGCTGTAAATAATAATGGCTTTAATAGAATTTTTTTATTCATTAATTTATCTCCTTTTATTTTAAAAAACTGTATCAATTATAACTCCGAATACTTAATGTGTCAAGTAAAACTAATCATGGAAAAATAAAAAATTAACAGTCTATTGCCATTAGGTTACTTTTAATAAATATATAATAAATGAGTTCCTTTCAAAGTTTTCCGGTCGTAACGTACCTTCCCACAAATATCGCATTATTTTTCTCAGAACTCAGTAGTAACGTAAGCGTTGACATCTGCATAATACAAATGTTATAATCAATAGTGAAATAATCAGTAAGGGAGTATAAATAATGATAAAAATACAGGTTCCGGCTACCAGTGCGAATCTTGGAGCAGGTTTTGATGCACTCGGACTTGCGCTGGGATTTTATAACTATGTTGAAATGGATGAATCAGATCATGTAGACATATCATCGGCAGATGATATTGATGTCCCAAAAAACGAAAAAAATCTGATTTATACTTCTGCAAATGATTTATATAATATATGTGGGAAGAAACTTACAGGAATGAAAATTGTTCAGACAAATAATATTCCTATGTCAAGAGGACTTGGTTCTTCATCAGCATGTATAGTTGCAGGACTTACAGGTGCAAATCATATTCTTGGAAATCCACTCTCACAGGATGACCTCGTTAATCTTGCAGCTCAGATTGAAGGCCATCCCGATAATACAGCTCCGGCGTTGTTAGGCGGAATTGTAACTGCAGTATTTGATGGAAGAAAAGTACACTGGGTAAAACAAGAGGTATATACCAAACTCAAATTTGTGGCTATTATTCCTGATTTTGAGCTTAAAACAGAAAAAGCAAGAGCATGTCTTCCAACTGAAATTTCACATAAGGACGCTGTATACAATCTTTCAAGGGCAGCCCTTTTTTCAGCATCACTTCTTACAGGAAAATTTGAAAATCTCCGAACGGCTGTTCATGACAAGCTTCATCAGCCTTATAGAATGGAACTGATACCTCATTGCCGTGAAGTATTTGATATTGCATATGCACATGGTGCATACGGTTCATTTATATCAGGTGCAGGTCCGACAATAATGGCTATCGTTGACCGTGAAAATAAATTTTTTTCAGGTAAAATGCGATTTTCTCTGAAGAATGCAGGTATTAAAGGCTGGCAGGTTCATGAATTCTTTATTGATAATGATGGAACTAAAATATTAGAAAATAAATTACAATAAACTATTTAAAATCATGGCATTGTTATATTTATATAACAATGCCTCTTTTTTTTTTTACTATCTTACAAAAAATGTTTTGAATCATAACATAATGTTGATATGTCATTGACAAAGCGGTAAGTAAATGCTATAATCCATAATAAGCAGGATAAATTTTATTGCATTTTGTGCAATATACAACAAAAAATACTATGGGGTGATAAGATGCGCGAAGAAATGAAAAAATCATTGACAAACAAGATGACAGAAAATCTTGTAGTTCTCAGAGCTAAAATGGATATGACTCAGGCAGAACTAGCAGATCTTATAGGTACAAGCAGACAGACAATTCTTTCGTTGGAAAAAAAACAAAGACCAATGACGTGGACTACTTTTCTGGCATTGCTGTTTGTTTTCAGGACAAACGAAAATACTTGTGATCTTCTTGAAATGTTAGGAATATATACAGATCAACTTAAGGATTATTTATCAAAATAATATTTCAGGATGTTTATGATGGGGGGGATTAAGCATGGACATATTTTATTGTCCTGACTGCGAGGGGAAACCGTATACGGATAATATTAAATCAGGTTCAAAGTGTCCGAAATGTGGAGCAGTTCTGAAATATGAAGATGTCAGTCAGCAAGCTCTGAATAACAGAGAAAAGCTTGAATATCCTACAAAAAAAGTACAAAAAAGCAAAAGCACCAAAGGATATGAAATATCATTTTCAAAAAAATACAGGAAACTCAGAACTGTGAGTGGCATGGTAGAAAACCTGAAGCCATGTAAAAATGAACAGCGTGAGTTTTTTACAAAGCTGCTTCATTATATTATATATCATCAGAGTTGGAGTGATACGCTTTATTCTTTTGATATTACACCTCGTAACGAAGATTTAGATAATCAGAAAATACATGTACATATCTATGGAGATTATTGCGGGGATGGTGCAACTATATGCAGTGGTTTTGATCATACGGTAAAAGGGCGTATGGCAGTAAAAAACCTTTCGGAAAATGACAATAACATTTTTTTTGCATATCATGTGCGCAACAATGACAGTGAGATAAGGTTTTCCCGTTCTCCGGCAGGATTTATGATGACCGCATTTGTGATATATTTTATTTATTCTCTTGTTATGGCATTAAAAGAACCAATGATGTCAGGAACTATGCTTGACGAAATCAGAAAAGTTTTTTCTGATTTCGTACCGTCAGCTAAAGCGGTAGCAAGCATGTTTGCAATAGTTTTTGTTATTTCATCAATCTTCATATCAGTAAATAAAAATAAAACACATATAATATTTAATTTTAA
>CALMUA010000211.1 GCA_937872775.1 uncultured Ruminococcus sp. | reverse complement strand
TGTGAATAAAAAATGAGACTTTATTTTATTCAATATAATGTTTAATTTTATTACTGCGTGATGTTGGATATATGAGGATAAACTGGAGGAATTTATATGAAAAAAAGTTTTAAAAAAATAATCGCTTCATCAATCGCAACTATTTCTATTTTAGGAGTATCTTGTTTTAACATTTATGCAACTAGTCGAACCATTACAGTATCAACAGGTCAAGCGTGGACATATATGAGTTCAGAAACAAGAACTCAAGCATACGGTTTTCTTAGCATGAAATTAAACGCTGTATATCCACAAAATGGAGGCACTGATAATTTCAGATATCTTCAAGGATCTGCAAACTCCAATGCTCAACAACTATGTAATGTTGTTACACTTGATGAACAATACGGAGGTGGTTATTATCCGGATATATATGAAGGAATGCTCAATACAACTTCTGTACAATTTAAATTTAGAGGCAATGATCCGGATTATGCCGCAAAAGCAGATGTAAACTATTACGCTAATTAATTATTTTACTTGTCAAAAATAAAAAGAATATGAGGTAGTGAAATGCTGAAAAAATCTATAAAAGTTCAGTCTATAATTATATTTAAACAAAGATTATATATTATAGGATTTTTTATAATATTTACATTTGTTCTTGTAAATTATTTTAACAATATAAAAATTTACAATGGTTATGATGTTTCGCAAATGATTCATCCCACAAAATTATCATTGCTGAATACATACGGAAAAATAGGATTTTATTTTATGCAATACTTTCCTTTTATTTTAGTGATTCCTGCCTCATTTTCTTTTTTAAAGGATAAAGATAATCAGACAATGGTTTATGTTATATCAAGGGTGGGAAGAGCTAACTATTACTACGGAAAAATCATTTCTGTATTTCTTATGACTTTCTTAGCTTTTTCTATTCCGTTATTTTTAGAACTACTTCTTAATTTAATCGCTTTTCCTGCAGGGGCTGCGGGAGATCAAAGTGGGGTAAAACATTACGATCTGGCATATATACAAAACACAGGCAACTATCTATTTGCAAAAATATGGAAGATAAGTCCTTATCTTTATTCAATTCTTTTCACAATTATGTTGTCATCTGTTGCTTCGTCATTTTCTGTATTTACTACAGCATTATCAATGACAAAATTTACGAAATATAAGGTCATGGTTCTTCTGCCAGTATATCTGCTTCTAACTATTATCAATGCCATAAGTACAAAATTTAATGCGAACATAAAGTATACATTCTATCTTATGTCCCACGATACAGTTCCAAAGATGGATTGCTTGTATCTAGTAATAGCAGCATTATTGATTTTAATCTCATTTATACTTATAAAAGCTCAGATAAAAAGGGAACTGGAATGAAACGAACAAAATATTATTTTTCAGCTGTACTATGTGGCATTTTTATGATATTGGTTAATGTTGATAAAACAAACGGTACGTTATTTTCTGAAATTGTTTTATCAGTTTCCTATCATCAATATGTACTTACAATTGATAACACTGGCTGTTATGATAAACTGATAACATGCTTTTTACCGTCTGTTATTTTTCAGATTATTGCAGGTACTGAGATATACAGGCATTTCTGTTCTTCGTCTGTATACTATTTTTCAAGATGCTGCAACAGGAAAAGATGGTTTTTCAAAGAATCATTAACGCTGTATTTTCTAACATTACAGTTTTATATCGTTTTTTTGCTGAGTTATACAGTTATGTTATCGCTCATTTGCTCAGTTAAAATAGATGACGGATCAATAATCCTGGCAGTATATTATATTATAATATTTAGTTTGTGGAATTTTGCATTTTCTCTGCTTATCAACGTTTTATCAATATTCTTTAAAAGCCATGGCGGATTTTCAATTTCAATAGGAATACAACTATTTTTTTCCATGCTGTATATAGCTTTTGAAAGTATAATTGTAAAAATTTATGACGGAGATGCAAAAGCCGAACTAATATTAAAAGCTATACCGTTTTCACATTTATTTATAGGCTGGCACAGCAGTACATCTGGGGAAATTAATAGTATCATAAATATACTTAATATGAATTTTGATTTAAATTTTTCAGTTCTGGTTTTATTTTTATTCGCTGTACTGACTGTAATATTTGGAATTATTGTTATTGAAAGAACAGATTTTATCTGTTCAAATAAAGAATCTGGAGGATAAGATGCAAATAGTTGTTGATAATATTGTGAAAACAATAAAGAAAAAAATTATACTGAATAATATCAGTTTACAGCTTGAAAGCGGTAATATTTATGGTTTTGTCGGCAGAAACGGATGTGGAAAAACTATGCTTTTCAGAGCAATTTCAGGTCTGATGCATATAGATTCGGGTAAAATAAAAGTGGATGAAAAAATACTACACAAGGATATGCCAATCATACAGAACATGGGGATTATAATTGAAAATGCCGGATTATATGATGAATTTACCGGCTACAAAAATCTTCAGATGTTATCTAAAATAAATAATAAAATTTCAAATGAAGACATAAAAAAGTCTTTGTCAGATGTTGGTCTTAATCCCGATGATAAAAGAACGGTAAAAAAATATTCACTCGGTATGAAGCAAAGACTTATAATTGCACAGGCTATAATGGAAAAGCCCGATATACTTATGCTGGATGAACCAACTAATGCTCTTGATGAAAAAGGGGTTGATATAGTACGTGAGATAATACTGAGGGAGAAAAAACGTGGAGCCTTAATATTACTGGCAAGTCATAACAAAGAAGATATATCTATACTTACAGACCGTGTTTATATCCTTGAAAACGGAAGAATTGTTTCCGACGAAAAAGCTTTAATGCAAAAAAGCAGAGTTCCAAAGGGAGAATTTAAAATATGAGAAAATTAATCGTTGCTGCAGAAGCAGCCTTAATGCTTATCTCCGTTATTGCAGGCATTATTTGCAAACAAAGCTTTACTGATATTGATAAATATGACGAACCGTTTAAAAATTTTAATGTTGGACTAATGAGCGAAACGACAGCTGAAAATACAGGAGATTTTATAGATAACGACCTTGAAGAACAAAGCATGTACATACTTAAAGTCACTCCAACCGGGAAATTAAAATTATCATTTTTGTGCTATACAGAGCCTGTCAAGGTACTGAATGTATATAAAGGTGACAATATCAGTTCAGGTGATGAAATTGAGATTCTTCGTGCATCGTCCTGTATTTATTGGAATATGGGCAATAAAAACGCAGTTAATATGGGCTTTGTGAATTTTATGAATCAAGGAGAAGACTATCTTGTTTTTCTCAGCAAAAAAATTCCGGATAAAAAAGTATACTATACTACACAGTGTTTTATAGCACCTATTTTTTCATACAGTGAAAGAAGCAATGTTATTCTTAACTCCTCCAACAGCACCGTATTAGAAACTAAATACGGTCTGACCGGCAATAATGAATTTTTGGTTTCCGATGAAATTTCAAAAACAATTTTAGAAGAGAAAAAAAATGAACTCATTAAACGGTATAGCTGATATGTGTGAAATAGCGGCTTAATGGTAACCACCAGTGTTACTATTAAGCCGCTATTTTTAACTTTAACGTTTTTACATAAGTTTTGAATTAAGTGAAATTGACCGGATTTTGCATCGGTACCATACGCCTTCAAATTTGAAGTATAACGCAATAGTAACCACTTCATACGTATGGTCTGAAAACCACAACAGCGGGAAGGTCAGTGTTTAATTAGTATAGAGCATCATAATATAAGTTTATTATAATGAATTAGAGTTTTGCAGGGCTTTCCGGTCGACCTGGACCTTCGGGCATACAATACATGATAATCACACTACTCCTCATCCGTTCCCAGGATCTCCGCTTTGATCTCATCAATATTATCGGGCAGTATGCGTTCTCTGCTCCTTGGTACGTTTCCGCATATATCCCAGTAATCACAGTATGAACATACATCCTTGTTCTTGTCGTAATTAAGCGGTACGGCAGAAATATCTCCGTTATACAAATCATCAGCCATTGATTTAATTAGCCTGTTGGCGTGCTCTCTGAGCCTTTCAAACTGTACGCGCGTAAGACATGAGGTTTTGGTTTTATCAAGAATAAATGTTCCTTTTTTTCTTGCCTCTGCGGTAAGCTTTGCAGGAATGAATATTCCCTCAATGTTTTCCTCCATGGCATACAGAACATCTGATTCTTTCAGGAGTACGCCGGACATGTGATAGTATTTATTCAGATATTCACTTTTATCCTGCTTGTCTCCCCTTGCTCTTTCAAGTGAGATTTTCCCGGACGGCATATATAATATTCCTGCAGGTACAGTATCACCGAAAGGACTGCCCTTACCTGTAACTGTGAAAAGATACAAAAGAAGCTGCATATCTATTCCGAATAAAATATTTGTAAGATTAAATACCTGATTTCCTGTCTTGTAGTCAACTATGCGGATAAATTTTTCTCCGTTTTCCTCATACATATCAACCCGGTCTATCTTTCCATTCAGTATAATCTCTATTCCGTCGTCTGTCCTGATCGTAAGAGGCTTTACACCGTTTTTCCCCGAAATTTCAAGTTCATACTTTATCGGCATAAACTTTGACTGTGCAAGCTCATCCTTTAGATGATTTATAAGGGGTAGTGTATCCTCGGCAAGCTTTTTAAACTGTGCATTTATTCTGGCATTTTTGCCGAAATCCCCACCGAGATTATTTTCTTTATACTCATTTGAAAATCTGTCTATCTTCTTTAATATTTCTTCATCGGAGAGTGAAATGAATTCCTCTCTTGAACGACATTGTGATAAAATATTTTCAAGACACATATGAACAAGATTTCCGAGCTCAAGCATATTTATCTGTTTCTGGGTTCTTGCTTTGATATTAAGCGCATAATGGCAGTAATATTTAAAATGACACAGATTATATTCCTGAAACGAAGTTGCTGAGATATTCAGCCTGTCAGACATAAGCTTTTTCATAAGGGATTTATCTGTGATTTTATGATCCATGTCCGGTGTGAGTGAATCAAGAAAATTTATTTTTGCAGCATATTCCGGATTTTTCATTATTGCCTGACGAAGTGATACTGATTTCTCAGAATTATCAAAATAGCTCTGGACGTAGTTATAATATGCTGACTTGACAGTAGGCGAATAAAACAGAATGTCATACCCAGAAGCAATGTTTCTGATATTATCAGTGAACATATGCTGTATCTGTGAAAGAATATATGACGGATAACGTGCACCTCCCATGCTGTCTGAAAGAGAATATGTTAAAAATACACGTTCAGACGCAAATGAAAGTATTTTATAAACAGTAAATCTTTCATCAGTGAGAAGTCTCTTTGTGTTTTTTGACAGATCAATTCCCGCTTCCATAAATGCATCCTTATCAACATCACTCAGAATACCGGATGGTTTTACTGCATACGGAAGTATCCCCTCGTTAGCACCCATAATAAATGTTACTTTAGGATTATTAAGTCTTGCCTTCTCAGCTGAAACAACTGATACAATATCTATCTTCTGAGGCGGTTCAAGGAAACTGTTCTGTTTTAAGATAAGACCGAACAATTCTCTGAAAACAGTCAATGACAGCTTCTGATCTCCAAGGACAGATGATATAACATCAAAAATATCCATTATTGAATTCCATAGTCTGTTCAATTCTGATGACATATCTGTCATGTCAGACTGACTGTACAGTTTTATCAGTTCCGTTAATGAATCTGTGACTTTAGCACTTTCAAGAAATTCATATATATATCTGCAGATATCCGCACAAGATTTATCATAACATTTTTCCTTTAAATTAAATATCGGTTCTAAAAGAGTTTTTCTGATATTTTCAATGTATTCTATATTTTCCGGATCTTCGCCGCCTTTTGCTGTAAACTCCTGATTCCACATATCTCCGTCAATATTCCACTTGTATGCATAGTTTTCAAGCAGAGCTATATCTGTAATACTTACTTCTGTAAGCTGTGTCTTTGCATACCTGAAAAGAACCTCTGAGCTTATTTTTTTTGAGTCAATCATTTCAAGTAATGCAATAATAAGGAGGACTATTGAAGTATGCATAACTGATTTTTCTGTATCAATAAAATACGGAATTTCATATCTTTCCATTGCTGCCTTCAGAATAAGTTCATAATCTGAAAGCTGTCTTGATGCAATCGAAATGTCACTGTATTTATACCCATCATTCTGAACAAGATGCTTTATATATGAACAGACAAAATCAGACTCCTGATAAAGATCCTTTGCCTCCGTTATTTTTACATATCTGCTTCCGTCAGTAACATACACATTTTTTCTGAATATTGAACGGCTCAGCTGCTCGAGGGCTTTATTTTTAAATCTGTAAATTTTATCCATAAAAATATTCTGATAATTTTTATTGTATTTTACAGCTATGCCTTTTACCTGTTTATACGTATTGTTTATAGTGGCAAACAAGGAGAATTCATCGGCGTTAAGATCGGCTGTATTAAGTGAAATATATAAATCATCTGCTTCTGAAATTACTATATCAAGCATTTCCATCTGATCGGGACTGAAGCTTTCAAAAGAATCAACAAAAAAAATTGAATTGTTGAAAAAATCGTTCATATTAGCTGATGCTGCTGCTTCTGTTATATCAGACAGGCTGTCTTTATATCCTTTTTCAGACATTATTTTATCATATGTTGAATAAATAACTGACAGATCATATGCCTTTTCTCGTACTTTATCATCAACAGACAAAAGCTTTGCTGAAAATACATCCGGTGTAACTGAGGCCCTTCGTAAATCTGCAACTATTCCGAGAGCTTCAGTTATAAATGAACGGTTATCAGCCTGCTTTACAAAGTAAGTCAGAGATTTGTTCTTGTTTATCTGTTGCATTGCAAGGTACATAAGAACTGTTTTTGTATTATCGTCTGCATATTCACCTGTTCTGTTTCCGAATTTATCGAATATCATTTTAGCCAGTGTTGTAAAGCTGAGAACATTTATCCGGTTAAATATTTTGCTGCCAAAATCAATATACAGCTTTCTTTCATATTCAAAAGAAAACTGCTCAGGAATTATAACGTATATATCCTTATTACTGTCTGCCTGACTTTTTATTTTATCAATAATAAACGAGGATTTACCGCTTCCGGCTTCACCTAATATAAAACTTATCAAATTTAACGCCGCCCTCTCATATTAAAATCGGGCGATCATACAACCGCCCGATTTTTATTATTTTGTTTTATGTGATGAGTTTTTAAGTATTTTTATAACTTCCTTTGGCTTAGGCATTGTACCGCTGTACAGGACAAGAGCATGGTATATTTTTGCTGCAAGGGCTACAATGATTATTGAGGAAACTATCATTATTGCTATGCTCAATACGGCATTACCTATAGTCATATTTCCTATAAGAACATCGGCAGGAACTGTAAACGGTGATGAGAATGGAACCAGTCTCAATATGGACATAACATGATTATTTCCGCTTAATCCGTTAAAATATGGAAGAATCCATCCTAATACCACAAACATCATATAAATTCCGTTCGACGCAGTAGCCTCCTCTGTCTTTCCTGCAAATGAACTGAACAGACCGGAAAGGGAAACAAACAGTACAAATCCGCTTATCATTGAAATGAATGAGAAAGTAATTGCTACAGGCGAAAATGCTCCCGCCTCAATAAATGTGCTGAGTACATCTGAAAGCTTACTTCCTAATGACTGTCCTCCCTCATTTATTGAACCGGATATTACAATACCTGCTCCTATACCGGCGGCTGCAGACAATATCCATAATGCGAACTGTGCAATTGCCGTCAGACAAAGTGCAAGAAGCTTTCCGAATATTATATCATAGGGCTTTACTATGATAAGAAGATTTTCAATCATCTTTGAGTTTTTCTCCAGAACTATAGTCTGTGAAATATTCTGTCCGTAAAAGGCAAGCATTATATAGAGAATGAGTCCCATAGCAAGCGGAACAACTATTTTTACAGTTGACTCTGCTTCTGATTTTTTATCCTCACCAGCTATGATAATATCCGTATCTGAATCTATTATAATTTCTTGAGTCTGTTCGTCTGATAACTCTGCCTTCTGATAATAAACATATTTTAAATTGTCTGAAATATACTCAGCTAATTTTTTTGCAGTTTTCTTTTTAATCTTTGTATCCTCAGGCAGTACTATTTTTATGCTGAAACCTGATTCGGTGTCCTTTACCTCCATTGCAACAGCAGACTCACTTTTTTCCTTTGCCTGCTTTGCTGCTGACTCAATATCACTATCCGCGTCAGCAAATACTATATGAGTATAAAGCTCATCTTCAGATTTATGAATTATATTATAGTCCACTCCGCTGAGTTTACTTTCGTCACTGACATAAACGTAATCTATATCAGACTTTATATCGTCACCGGTGAGCATTTCAGCAATTGTAATTGTACCGGACAGTGCAATAAACACAATAAGCGAAATAATAAATGTGACAATCATAAATGTTTTGTTTTTTAACTGCTGTGAAAGAGTAAATTTAAATACTGTAAACATATAATCACCCCTTCTTTCTATTTGACTTTGAAATACTTATCATCTGTTTGATTTTAATTCTATCACCGTTATGCAGTACAAGAACATGATAAATATTTGCAGCAAATTTAAATAAAAAGATAATCAACGCTATAAGTATTATCCACATCAGGAAAATGAAAAGGATATTTGCCTCACCAAACAGATAATGAACAGGAAGAATATACATTCCTGAGAACGGGAATATATATGATATAATTGTGAATACTCTGTTATTTACAAAGCTTTCTCCCATAGATATATACAGACCCATAATAGAAAAGATTGCAACAAATCCACTTGCGCTGCTATAATCCTCCATGCTTTTGCATGCTGCACCTGCAATTCCGGCAATTACTGAATAAAGAAGAAAAGCAAGTATTGTAGTTATAAATACAGCAAATAACCCGAATATAATTTTTCCTATATTAATATCTCCGTCTGAGATTAATGACGGTGCAGACGGTGCGGATGATGCACCCTGTGCACTCATACTATCCATATTTTCAAGGAGCTCTGTAAATGACTCCTTCATTTTTCCTGCATTGATAAATGACGTAATTATTGCTGAAATTCCCCCTGATACAAGTACTATTCCTATGTCGCACACAACAATTGTCATTGTGCCTAGTATTTTACCTACAATAATAGCAAGTGGGCGTACTGAAATGAGAAGATTCTCCATTATTTTTGATGACTTTTCAACTATAATGCTTACAGCTATCTGCTGACTCGAAACAAGAACAAGAACCATTATTACGCATGCATAGACAGATACAATACCCATCATTGCCGCTTTTTTTTCTTCACTGTTATTTTTGGTTATATCTGAAATATTTATAACATCTGTTTCACACTCTGAATTGACGAGTTTTACATCATCGTCAGATACACCAAGCTTTTCCATTCGGATTTTACGGAAAAATGCCTCAATATCATCTGAAAATGTAGTCAGGGTTACATCATTGATGCCGCTGTCCTTTGTTTTGTAAACTTGAAGTTTATACTTTGAATCATCCTTATCGTATAAAATATTTAAAATAATATCATTTACTGAATTTTCTTTAAAGTCCTCAAATAATGAATCCATTGACTTATCAGTTTTAACGTAGTTAATCTTTTCATAATGAGGATTTTCTTCTGCAAATTTTGCAAAATCCATGTCAAAATCAGTTTCATTTTTAACATATGCATTTTCAATCTTGCATTCAGTAAAATTTGAAACAATTGCAGCTCCTGAAGAACCTACCACAGTTGTGAGTAAAGGACCTGACAGTATGACAAGAATGACAAGAAGGAATAAAGCGATAAGAGTTGCCTTATTTTTATAATGCTGCACAAACGTAAATGAGTACACATTTTTCCAGCCTTCAATATCACTTTTCTTCATTCTCACCACCCACCTTTTCTACAAATATTTCATGCAGAGATGGCTCTCTGAGTTCAAACTTTATAAGCAGTATTTTATTTTCAATTATTTTATTAAGCAGCAAATTTGCCTGCTCTTCACTGGTTACTTTAAGTATGTACTCGTTTTCCTTGCAGTTTACAAGTTTTATTCCGCTTTCTTCTATAAGATTTGTGATATCTGCTTCACATTTTACAAACAGATTTACACGACCATAGCTCTTTTTAATTGCATTAAGATTTCCCTGAAGAACAGTCTTACTTTTGTCAAGTATAGTTATATCCGTACAGAACTCTTCAATAGTCGGCATCTGGTGACTTGACATAATAAGATATTTGTTCTTTTTTATCTGCTCGTAAATTACAGATTTAAATAAATCAGTATTTACAGGATCAAGACCGCTCAGAGGTTCATCAAGAATAAGAAGCTCAGGATCAGAAATAAGTGTTGATATAAGCTGTATCTTCTGCTGATTTCCCTTTGAAAGCTGGTCTGCCTTTTTAGGTGGCTGTTTTTTACCTTTACTTGTTTTTCCCGGATAAATATATTCATTTACTTCAAAACGATCTGACCAGTATTTTATTCTGTCAAGTGCATCAGATTTTGAAACATGCCTTAGCTTTGCAAAATATACAAGCTGATCCATAAGTGAATACTTAGGGTAAAGTCCCCTTTCCTCTGCAAGATAGCCTACATTGCATTTTACAGCATCAAGCGGCTTGTCCTTCCATAGTATTTCTCCGCTTTCATGAGCCAGCATACCCAGTATCATTCGGATAGACGTTGTCTTTCCGGCACCGTTAGTTCCCAGAAGTGCATAAACACCCGGTTCATTGATTTCAAAACTCAGATTATCAACAACCGTTTTTTCTCCATACTTTTTCGATAAATTTTTTACCTTTAAAGACATTTCCATACCCCCACATATTTATTTTTTATTTATTGCATCCTGTAAATCTGTATCATAGTACAAACACACAGGAGAATAGTTCTTATCCAGAAGCTACCGGTCAACCAAAAGTCCACGCTTTAGGTTTTCATCCCGAAGGTGCAGGGCGATCGGAAAAGATCGGAAGAGCACACGTCTGAACTCCAGTCACATTACTCG
>CALMUA010000210.1 GCA_937872775.1 uncultured Ruminococcus sp. | reverse complement strand
TTATCTATTGCAAGAGGCAGCGGAATAATCCGAAAAGTCATGGCGCAATACAAAAAATATACGCTTCTTATCATAGATGAGTGGCTGCTTTATGCATTAAATGAAACTGAAGCAAGAGATGTACTGGAAATTATTGAATCAAGATACAAAAAAGCTTCAACAATTTTCTGCTCACAATTTGATGTGCCGGGGTGGCGTGACAAGCTGAATGATCCTATTCTTGCTGATGCAATTTGCGACCGTATTGTACATGATTCATATTCAATTTTGATTGACTGCAAGGATTCTATGCGTAAAAGAAAAGGATTAGCCGAAAATTAAGAGCCTTCGGTTCATTGTGCTCAACCACAAGCAAGACCGACTTCGTCGGTCATAGGTTTATCGCTTTACGGTTTTCCAAGGAGAGTGGTATGATTACCATAAGCAAAAAGAAAAAGAGTGATACACCTGGCATCACTCTCCTTGCTAAACCCCATAATCGGCGCTCTTGTCGGTCCTCACCGTTGCAATATCCTCCGTTATGGCTAAAAGCAGTTTTATGATAACATGCATTTTTATGCTTGTCAATATTCAATTTATGCGGAATGGATGCTCAATTTTAGCGGTTCCTCTGCTCAATTTGAACGGAATCCATGCACAATTTCAACGGTTAAGGCGCACTCGGATAACGGAATATGCACTTTGCGAAGGAAATGTAAAAGAGAATTATGATTTTATTACTAAAAACCACGTAGAATTCGGTGTTAGATGGCTTCTTAACCGATTAAATGTTGAATCAAATGCATATTATTTTTATAAGAATAATAAGTCCAAAAGGCTTGAAAAATTAAAAGTTAAACAAGCTATTTTAGATAAAATAGCTGAGATTTATCACGCTTTAAACGGTGTTCCGGGATACAGAATGATGGCTGACGAGCTTGAAAAATACAGCATATTTTTAAGTGGAAACACCGTGTATTCATATATGTCAGAGCTTGGCTTAAAGTCGATAGTAAGGCGTAAATATGTCTATGAAAAAGGCGAAGCTCATAAGGTTTTTGCTAATCTTTTAGAGCAGAACTTTACTACATCTAAACCTAATGAAATATGGTGTACAGATTTTACATATTTGCACTTATCAACAGGTGAAAAGCGCTATAACTGCACGATTTTAGACCTTTTTGACAGGAGCGTTGTTGCAAGTCTTAACTCCCATAAAATTGACAGCGAGTTAGCTATTAATACTCTAAAAATTGCCTTAAAACAGGCTAAAAACAGCAAAAACATCATTCTTCACTCTGATCAAGGAAGTCAATACACATCAAAGAAATTTGTTGATTTTTGCAGTGAAAATGGCGTTATTCAGAGCATGAGTAGGGCTGGTTGTCCTTATGATAATGCTCCGATGGAGCGTTTCTACAATACCATTAAAAATGAATTCTATTACCTTTTCAGCTTTAACTCTGATGAGGTTTTAAATGCCTGCATTTACGATTTCATTTTTACAAGATATAACCACTCAAGACCTCAATCTTTTAATAATGGCCTTGCCCCTTTAGTTAAAAGATGGTCATATAAATACGCTTGATTTTTTGAAACGGTGTTACAATTTTGCTTGACTACTACAAATCTTCCGTCTTCAAGACGTTTGTACAGAAGAACAAAACCATCTTCTTCCCAAATCAGAGCTTTGAGTCAATTGCGCTGTCGGCCACAAAAGAGAAACATACTATCTGAAAACAAATCAAGGTCAAATTGCTGCTGTATTATTTCAGCCAGGCCACTGATTGATTTTCTCATGTCAGTGCGGCCACATACGATATAGATGTTTTCTACCTTAATATCTTTCAGCATAAACCTAATCCTCGCATTAAAGTTAATATAGTGGACTCAGATGCATTATCCGTCAGTTCGATTTCAATATCTTTTTTGCGTATGATTATCTTTTCTGGTTTAGCCGGCAGATCATATGATGCTTCAACAGGTGGTGCCGATACTACATCAATCACACCTGTTTGTTTAGGCATAATATTCTCAGATACACTTACCGGAACAATGCTTTGAAGTTCAGGATAGCGTTCAAGTGCTATTTTTCTGATTACTTTCATACGACTGTTGAACGTATTAACATTGATGTTTTTGGTTCTACACCATTCGCTCATCGTCAATCCACTTTCCTGATACTCCTGAATTTGTTCAGTCCAGGCTCTATGCCTTAGTTCCAGTTTAACTTCACTTATCTTTCCCATGACTTAACCCCTTTCGGATATATTTCTTTATTATATATTTTATCATGGGCTGGATTACTTTACGAGGTTATGGATTGATTGGCTCTTACTATCGTTAAATTTTTCATCTTTAATCCGACTATCTTTTTGCCCCTTTACTATGTCTTACACTATCTACTGTCATGCTGATTTTTTCTTCATCAGATGGATTGTATCTTAAAATAGTCTTATCTCCTTCATTAAAATATTTACATATACCTGAAAATTTAACTTTGTTTTGTTCAAAAATATCTGAGCTTATTAGCTTATACATGAATTTTTTATCATGCTTATCGGTAGTAAATTTATAATTAAAATTAAAGTCAGAAAAAAAATTCCTTATTTTTTCTGTTACCTCAAGATCATTATTTTTTATTAATTCGTTTAATATATTAGCATTAAACACAGTATCTTTGTAATTATTAAGTTCTGGTGCATTTCTTTTCTCCATAAATTGCTGAGTTAAGACTCCTATATCAAAAAATTGATTAAGTTCATTTTGCGACCATTGACCGAATAACATTTCCTTCATTATAATGTCAGGAGTGTCAAGTTGATCTCGGTACATGTCATAAAGACAAGTCCCTTCCCTGTTATAAATAACTATATTATCAAATTTTTTACTTTGAAATATCTCTTTTAAATTTTCAGGTAA
>CALMUA010000209.1 GCA_937872775.1 uncultured Ruminococcus sp. | reverse complement strand
TTGTATATCTCATCCCTCTATTATATCACATTTTACTTATGTGGACAAGTACTTATTATTTATAATTGTGTTAACTGTTAACGCTAATACTCCTCCTACAACAAATGATGAAGGTATATAATCTATATATTTTCCAATGCCCACCGCAAAAATAATTCCTATAACTACACATATTATTACACATATCAAAGTTACTAAACTTTTTTTATTCATTTAACAACACTCTCCCTTATTTTTTACTTAAATAGATATAATGATAATTCAGCCTTATTGTTTGAAATTCTAGTAATTATTAATTTGAATATTATTCCTTAAAGAAAAGGTGCAGGTATATAACACTATATTTTCCCTATAGTGAAATTAAAATCTTTCTCTGTCAACCCTTACTGCCTGTGAAACAAACCCAAGTGTTTCAGCGCATTTTTTAAGTCCTATAAGATTTGTGCCTTTAAGATCCGCCCCCATCATATCACGAAGCTGTGTTATTGTTGTTTCTTTTTTATAATGCAAGCATATCATTGACAGACATGATGCATCACAATCTTTTGCATCATGTTACCGCACAAATGTGTATCTCATATTTTTAATTTTTCTCCCTTTTACCAACTTATATCTCATATTAATTAAATTAGATTAAAATAACATTGGATATGTTGTAAGATTATTTTATCACCTTTTTGTAAATAAAGTCAATACTGTTTTTGAAAATGTACAGATATTGTCCATTTTTGTTTATTTTAGTTATCAATATAATTATATTCGTATATTATTAAGGGTATTTTAGTAAACAAAACCGCACTCTATGAAAATACCATCATACTTTCATAGAGTGCGATCTGCAGGATTTGTATATTAAAATTATTTTTCAAAGACTATTTCTTAAACTTTTCAACAGCTTCTTTTGTCTTTTGTGCAATGTTTTCACAGCAGAGTCCGAACTGCTTTAACAGATCCGCTGCAGGACCGCTGTGACCGAACTCGTCATTTACGCCTATCTTTATAACAGGAACAGGACAGCATTCGGTTACTACCTCTGCAACTGCTGAACCAAGGCCGCCTATTATGCTGTGTTCCTCTGCAGTAACAATAAGACCTGTTTCAGAAGCGGCACGGTTAATAATATCTCTGTCAATAGGTTTTATTGTGTGAATGTTTATTACTCTTGCACTGATACCGTCTGCTTCAAGGAGTTTTGAAGCTTCAACTGCTTCATTTACCATGAGTCCTGTTGCAATTATTGTAACATCTTTTCCGTCCTTGAGCAGAACGCCCTTGCCCATTTCAAACTTATATGTTGCTTCATCATTGAATATAGGTGTAGCAAGTCTTCCGAAACGCATGTAAACCGGACCATTGTATGCAGCTGCTGCTTTTACAGCGGCTTTTGCCTCAACTCCGTCAGCCGGATTTATTATTGTCATTCCAGGAATAGTTCTCATAAGTGCTATATCTTCGTTGCACTGATGTGTTGCGCCGTCTTCACCTACTGAAATTCCGGCATGTGTTGCGCCTATTTTTACATTAAGATGTGGGTACCCTATAGAATTTCTTACTATTTCAAATGCACGTCCTGCTGCAAACATTGCAAAACTGCTTGCAAAAGGAATCTTTCCGGAAGCTGCAAGACCTGCTGCAACACCCATCATATCTGCTTCCGCAATACCGCAGTCAAAAAATCTTTCAGGATATGCTTTCTTGAATATTACTGTTTTTGTAGCCTCAGCAAGATCTGCGTCAAGAACAACAAGGTCAGGGTATTGTTCTGCAATTTCCTTTAATGCTTCACCATAGCTTTCACGTGTAGCCTTTTTTACAACTTCAGACATAATAAATCTCCTTTACTGTAATTATTATTTTGATTCAAGTTCATTAATACGTGCATTCAGTTCCTGCATTGCCTGGTCGTACTGCTCCTTATTCGGTGCAGAGCCATGCCATGAGCATTTGTCCTCCATAAATGAAACACCCTTGCCCTTTGTGCTCTTCTGAATGATAGCTACAGGCTTTCCTGAAATCTTTTCAGCCTCGTCAAATGCTCTTTCAATATCGTCAAAATCATGGGCATCCATTGTAATTACATGCCAGCCGAATGCTGCAAATTTATCTGTGATAGGCTCCGGTGAGCATACCTCAGAAATTTTTCCGTCTATCTGTAGTCCGTTGTTGTCTACTATTGCAACAAGATTATCAAGCTTGTAGTGAGCTGCGAACATAGCAGCCTCCCATACCTGACCTTCTTCTATTTCGCCGTCACCGAGTATTGTATAAACCTTGTAATCAGCATTGTCAATTTTTCCAGCAAGAGCTATTCCGTTTGCTACTGATATTCCCTGTCCGAGTGAACCGCTGCTCATGTCAACGCCCGGAATACTTATGCATGGATGTCCCTGAAGAAGTGCACCAATATGTCTTAGTGACTTTAGTTCTTCCTTTGGGAAAAAGCCTTTTTCAGCCAGTATAGAATAGAGCGCCGGAGCACAATGTCCCTTTGAAAGAACAAGTCTGTCTCTCTGTGCCATATCAGGATAGGCTGGATTTACATTCATCTTTACTGAATATAAATATGTCAGTAAATCAGATATTGATAAGGATCCGCCCGGATGTCCGGATTTTGCATTAAATGTTCCCTCAATAATGCCCATTCTTACTCTTACTGCTGTAATTTCAAGCTGTTTTTTTATTGTAGCATCCATGAATTAT
This sequence comes from uncultured Ruminococcus sp., assembly GCA_937872775.1. Lineage (GTDB taxonomy): Bacteria > Bacillota > Clostridia > Oscillospirales > Ruminococcaceae > HUN007. The sequence continues at coordinate 20,211 of CALMUA010000209.1, read as the reverse complement.
TCCTCCGTTATTTTAGTTGTTTTTAATTTATTAAGTGTACTGCTGAAATATTCAGGCAGTTGACTGTTAAATTCAAGATATTCACCGGTAACAGGATGTATAAATCCTATTTTTTTTGCATGAAGGCACTGTCCTTCAATTCCCTTGTATGGCGTTCCGTAAACATCATCACCAAGGACCGGATGGCCTATATATTTCATATGAACCCTTATCTGATGGGTTCTTCCAGTTTCAAGTCTGAGTCTTACATATGCATACTTTTCAAACTGTTCCAGAACCTGATAATGTGTAACAGCAGGCTTTGAGTTAAGCTCTGTAACGCACATTTTTTTTCTGTCAGTCTTATGTCTGCCGATAGGCACATCAACCGTTCCTGCAGATTCTTTTAATTTTCCCTGAACTATTGCTTCATATTCTCTTGTAAATGAATGCTCTTTTATCTGTGCGGCAAGACCTGCGTGGGCAATATCATTTTTGGCAACTATAAGAAGTCCGCTTGTATTTTTGTCTATCCTGTGAACTATTCCCGGACGTATTACACCGTTTATTGAAGAAAGACGTCCCTTACAGTGATATAAAAGAGCATTTACAAGTGTACCGCTGTAGTTTCCGGCTGCCGGATGAACTACCATGCCTTTTGGTTTATTGACAACCAGCAGATCATTGTCCTCATAAACAATATCTACAGGAATATTTTCAGGTTCTGCAGAAAGTTCTACAGGATCAGGAATTTCAATAATGACATTGTCGTTTTCAGAAATCTTGTAATTTTTACCTATAGGTTTTCCGTTTACAGTTACTGCTCCTTCTGATATAATCTTCTGGACAGCACTTCTTGTAAGTCCAAAATCCTGATCTGCAAGCCATTTATCGATACGGGCAGATACATCTTCCGGTAAAACAACTGACTCTATTTTATTCATCCGGGGTTTCCCCTCTTTTTATGAGTCTTTCCTTACGGCCTTCAATAAATATTATATAAATAAGCAGAATTACCATTCCTACTGTAACACATATATCTGCAAAATTAAATATTGCAAAGCGGAACAATCGTACTTCAATATAGTCAACTACATATCCGAGTCGTATTCTGTCAATAAGATTTCCTATTCCACCGGCTATTATGACAGTCATTACCGTCATAATAAATTTTGAATTTTTATATGTTTTTATCATATATATTGTAAACAGAATAAGTGCTACTGATGTAAAACCTATTGTAAACCACGATTTTCCACTCATCAGGCTGAATGCTGCACCGGTATTTTCAGTATAAGTCAGGTTTATTATTTCCTTGTCGCCAAACTTTATAAACTCTTTTGAAATACCTGACGAAGCCAGTTCATTTACAGCCAGTATTTTTATTAGCTGGTCAGCACCTATAAGCACTGCTGCAAGAATCAGCATGATAATTATCATTTGTTCACCTACAAACTATTAAGATTTCGACTCTGTGAAGTCGATCAGGGCTTTCCGGCCGCCCTGAACCTTCGGGGTACCATAAATCCCACTTAATAACACGAAGGGCTTGCCGCTCTTAATTTTATAAAAACGACAAGCCGACTGCTTTAATGAATTATTTTACAACTGCTGCACAGCGGGCACAAAGTGCAGGATGTTCTGAGTTATTTCCGACTGTATCGGAGTATGCCCAACATCTTTCACATTTTTCGCCTGATGCTTTGTCAACAGTTACGCTTATTTCCTGTGTGCCGAGAGTCTGTGAATCAAATTCGCCCATACCCTCTGCAAATACTTCAACTCTTGATACGATAAATATTTCTGCAAGCTCATCTACAAAATTCTTTATCTGATCATAGTTTGTGCTGTCACAATAAAGCTTTATATCAGCCTCAAGTGACTTTCCTATTACCTTGTCATTACGCTTGATTTCAAGAGCCTTATTTACAGCCTGACGAAGATCATAAATAAGATTCCATTTGCTTTCAAATTCAGGTGTAAGCTTTATACCACTTTTTACAGGCATATCGTTAAGATAAATGCTTTCCTTGTCATCACTTGAAGAATGAGGCATGTAGTTCCATATTTCCTCTGCTGTAAATGACATTATAGGTGCGATAAGTCTTGCAACACCGCTTAATATTCTGTACATTGCAGTCTGAGCAGCATGTCTCTCAACTGAATTTTCACCTGTACAGTAAAGTCTGTCCTTTATAATGTCAAGATAGAAATTAGACATATCTATTACACAGAAATTATGAATAGCATGGAATACAATATGGAAATCAAACTTATCATATCCGATGTTTACCTTGTCGATAAGTGTATCAAGTCTTGCAAGTGCCCACTTGTCTATTTCCATAAGCTCATCATCAGAAACTGAATCCTTGTCAGGATCAAAGCCTTCTCCGTTTGCAATGTTTCCGAGAATGAATCTTGCTGTATTTCTTATTTTCTTATATGAATCGGATAACTGTTTAAGAATATCCTTTGAAATTCTTATATCTGAATGATAATCTGAAGAAGCTACCCAGAGTCTTAAAATATCTGCACCGTACTCCTTGATTATTTCATCAGGCATAATTCCATTTCCTAATGACTTGGACATTTTTTTGCCCTGTCCGTCAACTACCCAGCCATGAGTACATACGTTTTTGTATGGAGCAACGCCCTTATATACAACAGATGTAAGGAGTGATGACTGGAACCAGCCTCTGTACTGATCTGCGCCTTCTAGATATAAATCAGCAGGCCATCTGAGTTCATCATATTCGTCAAGAACAGCAGAATGTGAAACACCGCTGTCAAACCATACGTCCATTATATCATATTCTTTTTCAAATTCGCCGCAGCCGCATTCACACTTTAAAGTTGAAGGAATGAATTCTTTCAAATCCTTTGTCCACCATGCATCAGCGCCTTCAGCTCTGAATAATTTTGATATAGCAGCTATTGTTTCGTCATTTACTATAGGCTTGTGACAATCCTTACAGTAGATGATTGGAATAGGAACGCCCCATGTTCTCTGACGTGAAATACACCAGTCACTTCTGTCACGTACCATTCCCTTTATTCTGTCCTCACCCCATCCAGGGATCCAGTTTACATTTTCAATAGCCTTTATTGCTTCATCCTTGAATCCGTTTACTGAACAGAACCACTGTGATGTCGCCCTGAATATAATAGGGCTGTTGCAGCGCCAGCAATGCGGATACTGATGGATGATTTTTTCTATTGCAAGCAGTGCATGTACTTCTTCAAGCTTTTTAGCAATTGCCTTGTTAGCCTGATTTGTATCCATACCGCTGAATTCGCCTGCTTCGTCAGTAAGCTTACCCTTTGCATCAACAGGAACTATTATTCCTATCTCAGGATAATTTCTGCATACCTCATAGTCCTCTACACCGTGTCCTGGTGCTGTGTGTACACAGCCTGTACCACTTTCAAGTGTAACATGATCGCCTACTATTACAGGTGACGGTCTGTCAAACAGAGGATGCTTTGTCTGAACATATTCAAGTTCTTTTCCTGTAAATCTGCCTGTTGTTTCATATTCTGTAATTCCAGCAGCTTTCATTGTAGGTACAACAAGCTCTTCTGCCATTACATAGTATTCGCCGTTTGCCTTTACAAGTGTATAATCATATTCAGGTCCGAGGCAAATTGCAAGGTTTCCTGGAATAGTCCATGTTGTTGTAGTCCAGATTACAAAGTATACCTTTGAAATATCTATTCCCATAGCTGTAAACAGACCCTTATCGTCTGTTACATTAAACTTTACATATATTGAATGGCAGTCATCATTTGCATATTCTATTTCAGCTTCAGCAAGAGCTGTATTACAGTCAGGACACCAGTAAACAGGCTTTAAGCCTTTGTACATATATCCGTCCTTTGCCATTTTGCCGAATACTTCAATCTGTCTTGCTTCATACTCGGGCTTGAGTGTAAGATACGGATCATCATAGTTTCCTAAGCTTCCAAGTCTTTTAAACTGCTTCATCTGATTTTTAACATGTGTAAGTGCAAAATTTTTGCAGTGCTTTCTAAGCTCTGCAGGAGGAATAGCACCGTTTTCAACCCCTATTGACTTCATAGCTTTAAGTTCAATAGGAAGTCCATGAGTGTCCCATCCAGGTACGTACGGTGCACAGAAACCGCTCATATTTTTATATTTTATTATAAAATCCTTGAGGATTTTGTTAAGTGCTGTTCCAAGATGAATTTCTCCATTTGCATACGGAGGGCCGTCATGCAATATATATAAAGACTTTCCCTTGTTTTTTTCAATCATTTTGTAGTAAAGTCTGTCTGATTCCCACTTTTCAAGTGTTTCAGGCTCTTTTTTAGGCAGATTCCCTCTCATAGGAAAGTCTGTCTTCGGTAGATTTAAAGTATTATTATAATCCTGAGACATTTTATAATTCTTCCTTTGCATATATTTAAATTATGATTATTATTTATGCTGCTGACCGAATTGAAGCTCTGAATATTTGTTGTCCACTGCTCCTATTACCGGTATTGACTGGGTTCTGAACGGATCAAGCTTTTCAGCTGCCGGTGCTTCCTGACGCTGCGGTGGAATATTATGTCTGGTGTTCTCGATAGGAATCTGATTTACAGGCTGCGCCTGATTCATAGGTTGTGCCTGATTCATAGGTTGTGCACTCTTTTGTACAGGAGCACTGTAAACTTCCTGCTGTGGAACCTCATCTTCCTCTTCTTCAGAATCTTCTACCTGCGGCATAGATGATATCAGCTCGAGGTGAGCTTTGTACATATCAAAAAGACTCTTCTTAAAATCTGATACCTGCTTCTGTGTATATGCAAATGAAGCCTTCTCATTATTAAGCTTTATCTTAATGTCATCAATAGCTTTCTGTGAATCAACCGTTGCCTCACTTATAATTTTTTCAGCTTCAAGCTTTGCATTGTTTATTATCTGTTCTGCCTTTGCATTTGCTTCAGATACAACCCTATGTCCCTCTTTTTGTGCAAACAGAAGAGCATCCTTTACTGCATCCTCATCTTTTCTGTATTCTCTTACTTTATCAGCAAGAACCTGAAGTTTCGTATTAATTTCTTCATTATCTTTTTCAAGTTGAGAATAATCAGCTGCAAGCTCGTTGAGGAATCCATCAACATCTTCCTGTTTATAACCAAACGCTGCCTTTTCGAATTTTTGACTATTAATGTCTTTTGCCTTCATCAACTTTATCACCTCTTAAAAATACTTTTTATTTATCTGCATCGGAATACAAAAAATTATATAAATTAAATGATAACCCCGTTATTTTCCAATTCGCCAACAAGGTCTTCACCTATAAATCCAACATTATATGGTGTAATAATGTATGTAAGATTTGCAACTGGCTTAAGACTTCCACCGTTTGCATATGCAACACCTACAAGAAAATCTATTATTCTTCTCTTGTTTTCAGAAGAAGCTGTCTCAAGATTCAATACAACCGTCTTTTTAGCAATAAGATGATCAGCTATCTGTTTTGCATCCGTAAATACCTCAGGTTTAACCAAAACAACCTGTAATTGTGCTGTCGCTTGAATATTCACTACCTTATTCCTCTTCTCATCTGGTGTCTCAATCATTTCACCTGCCTGCGGCTGATGTATCTGATGTGGCTGTACCTCCTGCTTAGGAGCTTCAGGCTGATAGTCATCCTCCTGCTCAGGTGGTAAAAAGAAATCCTTTAAACTATCTAAAAGTTTCATTATATTTTTCCTTTCCTCGCACATCTATAATAAAAATTAACTGCTTTTATCATCATGTGCGAACGAATGATAAAAACGAAATAAATATACAATACCAACAAATTAAAAGGAAGAAATATGCCGTTATTAAACGGTAGTCATTTTATTAAATACTATCCCACAATCTTTCCTTTTATTTATAGTCAAAGTAACCGGGGGCTACTTAGCTACTTATAAACCCTTGCTCCGAAAAGAGCGGTTCCTATACGCACTAATGTAGTGCCATATTTGACTGCCAACTCATAATCACCTGACATTCCCATTGATAAAAGACTCATATTAATATTATCTATGTTTTTCTCCAAAATGTCAATATATATTTTTTGCATTTTATATAAAAATTTCTCAGAATCAAGAATTGGCGGGACAGTCATAAGCCCTTTTACTTTTATATTTTTCAGTTCAGCTGCCTGATAAAGAAGTTCTGACAACTCGTCAGGCTTTATACCGCCTTTTAATTCTTCCCCGGCAATATTAACTTCTATCAGTATATCCTGAATCTTTCCTATTCGTCCGGCATGCTTGTCTATCTCTGCTGCAAGCCTGATATTGTCCACTGACTGAATAAGATCCACGGTATCTATAATATACTTGACCTTATTTGTCTGAAGCTGACCTATAAAATGCACTGACGCCGGCTTGTAAAAGTCTTTTTTTGATATATACTCCTGAACCTTGTTTTCACCTAGAATCTTTATCCCACATAAAGATATTGCATGATTGACAGACTCGGGAGCTATTGTCTTGGTAACAGCAATTATTTCTATTGATTCATCAGACCTTTTGTATTTTTGTTTCGCCTCATTAATATTAAATACTATGCGCTTGTAATTTTCATCAATATAATCAAATTCTGTTTTCATTCCAGCTCAATCCCCTTTACAATAGTATCGTCATAAAGTTGTACATATCCACCGTCTGCGTGGACCTTGGAAACTACATAATCATTTCCCTCAAATACCACATCAATTTTCTTGAATACTATTTTTTCACCCAACTTGATATATACGCCTTTTGTACTTACCATCCGTGTATGCGTTTCACCGGTAAATTTATCAGTTTCTGTTTCTTCAATATCCCTTATACGAATAGCGTCTCTTGGTATTCTTATTCCGTTATATACTTCGTTTTCTTTGTAAACTTCAACAGTCTCAGCCCTGTGCTGAACTACATTATAAGACATATCAGTACACACTATAGTTAATATTTTTTGATTTGCATTATCTCCGTCACGTACACTTTCAACAACTCCCTTAAATGTTTCTGCGCAGGATGGAAAATACAAGTTAATAATATCATTTTCTTCAAATGTACTATTGCCATTTTCAACAACTCCGAGTAATTTCCAGTCATACCCTTTTATCAGTTTTCCAACTGCATTTTTTACTGTATCAAGCTTATCATAATCGGTTATATTGTTTATCTGAGATGCTGTAAGCTTATTTACAGATTCAAATGTAAGGATATCCTCATAGCCATCAACATAGCTCGCAAAGTACGCTGAATACGATGCTGTTATATCATTTATCGGCTGTACCTGCTCATTTTCAAGCTTTGTTTTTTCTGCCTCAAGGCTTGCTATTTTATCAGAAAAGTTATAAACCTCTGCTGTGACATACTGCATAGTACTAAGATATATGAGCAGTTCTTCCTTTACAGATGCCATTTTTACAAGATTTCCGATTTCTTTATAATAAATTATGTTGTTGTATTTTTCCTGAATAAGAGAAGCTAAATATGCAGGCTGTGCTACTTCCTTTGTGCCCGGATTCTGAATTTTTTGAAGTATACTTATTTCTGAATCTATCTTTGCAATTTTTTTATTTATCTGAATCTGTCTTTCATCCCCATATATATATGCTGCCGTTTCGCCTGTACTCAATCTTCCTCCGTCATTTACTGCATAGCTTATAACACCGTTTCCGTCATAATGTAAAACTTCTTCATCTCTTACATATACGCCGTTAAACGTTACTGAATTAGAAGCAGAAACAGCAACGGCAGTTTCTGTGACATATTCATTTTTAAAAAGATGAACAACAACATTTACTACTGTAAGGGTCATAAATACGATAAGTATTGCCAGCAACAGCTTTGCAGTACGGGTATTCATTATTCGCCCTTTTCTGCACCCATGGCAGAGCTGTCAAGTATTGATATGTGTCTTGAAGGAATAATTGTTGAAATGGCATGCTTGTACACCATACTCTGTTTTCCCTCATATTCAAGAATAACTATGTAGCTGTCAAATCCTTTTACAACTCCCTTGAACTGAAATCCATTTGTCAGGTAAATAGTTATTGCTATCTTTTCTTTACGGGCCTGATTCAGAAATACGTCCTGTAAATTCAACTGTTTGTTCATAATAAACTCCATTCTTTGCAGATAAAATAAATTAAATTAAACTCAAAATCACGTCCTCTGCAAAAAGAGTGATTTAAATTACCGTTCTAATAGTGGTCTGTATTGTTTTTAACTAAACACAATCAGCAGAATTAACTGTGAGATGTAAAAATTTTACTTTCCATAATCAAATAATGTCATTTGCTGGGTTTTTGATTTGAAAATCTCACCTGAGTAATAATTATTCTGATTTATTTATAATTTTTTTGCCTACATGTTTTTTATTATATCATATATTTTAATGTTTGGCTATAATTTTTTCACATTTTTTTATAAAAAAATTTATATCCGCAGTTTCATCAGCCTCTATCCAGGAAATTCTGTTATCTTTTCTCAGCCAGGTAAGCTGCCTTTTTGCATATCTTCTTGTCTCCTGCTTTATTTTTTCAACACATTCTTCAAGTGAAGTCAGATTTTTAAAGTATGGTATCAATTCTTTGTATCCTATAGCCTGATGAGCTGTTTTTATATTATTGCTTTCATTATATATCTGACGTGATTCTTCAATAAGACCATTTTCTATCATAATATCAACACGCATGTTTATTCTGTCATAGAGCTTCTGCCTGTCTTTATAAGTAAGTGCTGTCATTATAAAATCATAAGGCGACTCGGTCATACGGCTTTCTTTTTTAAACTCACTTAATTTTTTCCCTGTTATTTCGTATACTTCAAGTGCACGGATGACTCTGGAGAGGTTATTTTCATGAAGCTCTGCAGCTATCTCCGGATCACATGATTTCAGTCTTTCCAGTAATACTGAATTTCCGTACTCACGTGCTTCATCTGTCAGCCTTTTTCTTATTGCCTCATCACTTTTTATATCAGGGAACCTGATATTGTCAACAAAAGATGAAATATATAATCCTGTTCCCCCCACTACTATAGGCATTTTACCACATGAAATAATTTTTTCTGCCTCTGCTGCTGCATGTATAACATAGTCAGCAACAGAAAAACTTTCATTTCTGTCAACAAAACTTATAAGATGATGTGGAATATTTCTCATTTCTTCCTTTATCGGCTTTGCTGTGGCAATATCCATTCCCTTATAGATCTGCATCGAATCTGCAGATATTATCTCACCATCAAGCCTCTGGGCCATCTCAACTCCGAGTGCTGTCTTTCCCGAAGCCGTAGGACCAGCAATCACCAGTATCTTCTCTTTCAATCATCATCATCCTCTGCACATATTTTCAATCTGAATGTACAGAACGACCTGAATCTCTGTACCTTTCCAATCAACTTATCCACCCCCGAAGGTGCAGGGCGACCGGAAAGCCCTGCACGACTCCGCAGTGTCGGAATCTCTGCACTTTTGAACTCAACACATCTATCCCCGAAGGTGCAGGGCGACCGGAAAGCCCTGCCCGTTTCCTCAGAAACGGAACTACCTCACTACAATCTTCTTTTGAATTGCTTCTCCATTTCATATTTTGTAATAGTAAACATTACAGGTCTTCCATGCGGACAGTGTCTTATTTTTTCATTTCCGTAAACATCTTCGGCAAGCTTCTGCAGCTCCATTGCACTGTTCTTGTCATTAATCCTGATTGCTGCCTTGCATGCTATAGAATGAAGAATATCATCAAGAGCATCGGGTCTTGGATCAAGCTTGTTTTTTCTGAAATTTTCAGCAATCTCAGGAATAAGCTCATCCATGTTAAGCTGTTCAAGTATAGTAGGTATTGCTTTTACACAGACATAAGGACTGTTTGAAAAGTCCAGTTTAAATCCCATATTTTCAAGAACGGATACATTTTCCGATAACGCATCAGCCTCATCAAGCGAAAGAAGAACACCTGATGTACCCAGGACAAGCTGACTGGCGGGATCCTTATTTTCTGCTTTAAGGCGTTCAAACAGAATACGCTCATGTGCTGCATGCTTGTCTATAATTATTACCTTTTCATCAACTTCAGCAATAATATATCCTTTGAATGCCTCTCCGATATATCTTATCCTGCTTTTTTCTTTTTCGTCCCCACACGGAAGTTTTTTTTCAATTATATCCTTTTTTATAAATGAATCACTGTTTATATAATTGAACGGCATTTTCGTCCCCATATTTTCAGGCTTGATATTATTGAAAGAAGATGTAACGGGATCAGACCTTACTTCTTTAACAGATGTGACCATTTTGTCTTCTTGTAAATGGACAGATTCTTTATTTGTATTGTTTTTATTATCGGTAAACGGCTGAGGGCATGTTAGCTGAACAGAAGCAGACTTTGAAGCCGCAATATAAACATTGTGTGAAGCAGGCTTTATTTCATGGGGCTTTTGTACAAGTTCATCGTTATAAGTATTTTGGCGGATTTTATCAGACTGCTCTGTAACCTCATCCGCTTTCCTGTCAGATTCATTATACGGGTTACATGATGAATTAATATTTTCACTGACTGAACTTTTATTTTTATCATCAGATATGATATCCTTTTTAAGCTGAAAATCATAAATAAGTCCTGCCTTCATCAATGCTGATTTTATTGCAAAATACAGACAGCTGTATACAGGCTTATCATCTGAAAATCTTACCTCTATCTTTGCCGGATGCACATTTACATCAACTATATCGGGTGGAATTTCAAGCTTAAGTACACATGCAGGAAACTTTCCTGTCATTATAAGTCCTCTGTATGCTTCTTCAACCGCTGTTGTACATACCTGTGACTTTATATACCTGTTGTTGACAAAGAAATTCTGAAACGTCCTGTTAGCCTTTGAATAAAGAGGCTTTACACAGTATCCGGAAACTTTTATTCCGTCCTGTGAATAATTTACCTCTATCATATCACATGCAAAATTCTTTCCATATACGGCATAAACAGAAGAATAGAGATTTCCGTCACCAGCTGTAGTGAATTCAAGCTTGTTGTCCCTTATCATTTTAAATGCTATCTCAGAATGTGACAGTGCTATTTTATTTATAATATTGCAGACCATATTTCCCTCTGCAACATCCTTTTTCATGAATTTCTGCCTTGCAGGAACATTATAAAAAAGATCACGTATTATTATTGTCGTTCCGTCAGGGCAGCCGGTTTTCTCATGAAGCACTTCATCTGAGCCTTCGATAATATAATGTGTACCAAGCTCATCATCCGGCTGTTTTGTCATCACTTCAACCCTTGCAACTGCACAAACAGATGCAAGAGCTTCTCCTCTGAAGCCTAATGTCATTATACTGTTAAGATCATCCATGCTTGTTATCTTGCTTGTAGCATGTCTTAAAAATGCTTTTGGTACATCCTCAAACGATATTCCGCATCCGTCATCTGTTATTCTTATAAATGTCGAACCGCCTCGCTTGATTTCCACAGTAATATGCTGTGAGCCTGCATCTATTGAATTTTCTACAAGTTCTTTTATTACGGAGGCTGGTCTTTCTATGACCTCTCCGGCTGCAATAAGCTCTGATATTTCACGGCTTAGAAGATTGATAGACGGCATTAATGATTCACCTCATTTTTAAAGCATTTCAGACAAATCTTCGAGAAACTCACGGCATTCAATGTCAGAAAGTTCAGATATGTTTGTCTTTCGTATACGATCAATAATATTTTCCTGATTCAGATGATAAAAGCTTATCTGATCTTCATTTTCATCATCTATACGTTTATGATTTTCTGAATTTTTCTCAAGCTCAGCAAGAAGCTCTTTTGCCCTTGAAATGACCTTATTTGGTATTCCGGCAAGTTTGGCTACCTCTATTCCGTAGCTGTCATCAATACCACCAGGAACAATTTTTCTTAAAAATCTTATATTTTCACCGTGCTTTTTAACTGCAATACTGTAATTTTTTATTCCCGGTATTTCAGCTTCGAGTACGATAAGCTCATGGTAATGTGTCGCAAATAACGTCTTGCATCCGAGTTCTTTTCCCATGCAGATATGTTCGGCTACTGAACGTGCAATGCTTATTCCGTCAAATGTGGAGGTTCCGCGGCCTACCTCGTCAAGTATTACAAGACTGTACTTTGTAGCATGTTTGAGAATATCAGCAACTTCACTCATTTCAACCATAAACGTACTCTGTCCGGCTGTAAGGTCATCCGATGCACCTATTCGTGTAAATATTTTATCAACCACTGATATTCTTGCATATTTTGCCGGTACAAATGAACCCATCTGTGCCATCAGCGTAATAAGTGCCACCTGTCGCATATATGTGGATTTACCCGACATATTAGGTCCTGTTATTACTGACATCCTATTTGACTTTATATCAATGTATGTATCATTTGGAACAAATACTTCATCATCCAGCATAAGCTCAACGACAGGATGACGGCCGTCTTTTATTTCTATTACACCGTCAACTGAAATATCAGGCTTTGTATATCTGTTCTTAAGTGCTGTCTGTGCAAATGAACACAGTACATCAACTGCTGCAACAGAGGAAGCAGTTTTCTGAACTTCACCAAGCTTTGTTGCTATAAAGTCTCTTATCTCGTTGAATACCTCAGCCTCAAGTACAAGAACCTTATCCTTTGCACCGAGAATAGCATTTTCAGCATTTTTGAGTTCCTGAGTAATAAAGCGTTCACAGTTTGTAAGTGTCTGTTTTCTTATATATTCGTCAGGGACAAGCTTATAATATGAACGTGTAACTTCAATATAATAGCCGAAGACTCTGTTGTAACCTATTTTAAGTCCCTTTATGCCTGTTTTCTCTTTTTCACGCTCTTCTATTTTTTGGATAATACTGTTTCCGTTTGCAATAATATCTCTTAGCTCGTCAAGCTGTTTATTAAAGCCGTTCTTTATTACATTTCCGTCCTTTACATTTACAGGCGGTTCGTCTTCTATTGCATTTTCAATAAGTGCCGATATCTCATCAAGTGTAAAAATATCATTATTGAGAGAGTTAAGAAGCTTTGAATCTGATACCTTTTCAAGCTGTTCCTTAAGTGCGGGAAGCTGCAGAGATGTAATTGACAACGCCTTTAAATCTCTCGGCGTTGCTGTTTTATACATTACCCTTGTCATAAGGCGTTCTATATCGTAGACTTTGTCAAGCAGGTCCTGAAGCTCCATAAGAACTATTGAATTTTTCACCAGAGTATCAACTGCATTGAGTCTGTCAATTATCCTTGCAGGACTCATAAGCGGTTGTTCAATGTATGTTTTAAGAAGCCTTTTACCCATTGAAGTCTTTGTTGAGTCCATTACCCATAAAAGAGATCCGCGTTTTTCCTTGTTTCTGAGAGTTTCCGTAAGCTCAAGATTTTTTCTTGCGGTCATATCAAGACCCATAAATACATTGTCACCTATTACATTTATCTTTGTAAAACGTCCTGTCAGTGACTTCTGTGTTTCATAAAAATAATCAAATAAGCCGCATACACTTGAGGCTCTGATATCATCTTCTCTAAGATAGAGTTCTTCAAATGAACTTACTGAAAACTGACTGAACAATATATCACTTTTTTTTGCCGTTTCAAAACATTCATCACTTCTTACAGAATATGAGCAGTTGAGCTTTAGTTTAATAAACTCGGATACAGTTTTAAACTTATTGAATTCACTGTTAAATATCATCTCTGACGGCTGAAATCTTGAAAGATCATTTATTATTTCATTTTCAAGCTCCTTGCCCGATTTTGAAGAAACGGACACCTCTCCGGTTGAAATATCTGCATAGCAGACAGCGCATTCTCCATCCTTAAGATATGCGCATCCTATATAGTTGTTTGAAGAGTCATCAAGCATACTGCTTTCTATCAGAGTACCAGGAGTAATTATTCTTATTACGTCACGTACTACTATTCCCTTTGACTCTGCCGGGTCTGTCAGCTGTTCACATATAGCAACCTTATAGCCTATCTCTATTAATTTTTTTGTATACACATCACTGCTGTGAAATGGTACACCGCACATAGGTGCTCTTTCTTCCATGCCGCAGTCTCTTCCTGTAAGCGTAAGTTCAAGCGCACGTGAAACTGTTATTGCATCATCAAAAAACATCTCATAAAAATCGCCAAGCCTGAAAAAAAGAATATGATCTGGATATTTGTCTTTTATCTCACAATATTGCTGCATCATAGGAGAAATTTTTGTTCTGTCAATATCTTTTAATAACATATTTTTCATTCATCCTTAATATTTATAAAAATAAGCTGCCATTGCAGTATTACATAAATCCGGTCAATAAAGCTGAAGAATTATTCATGAAAAGGTGCATGGTGACCACAAAAACAGCCAAAAATTCCAATACAACCAATAAATAATCCACATAACCTGAACAGCAGCAAAATAAACATAATGAGTATACGGTTTGCCTTTCAGAACACCGGCAGATTCCCCTATACTCATTATGTTAAAAATTCAATACATTTATCAGTGACAGCCAGAACATGAAGAACAGCTTCCACTGCATCCTGAAGAAGCAACACATGTTTCAGGATCTTCGCCGTTTGCACTCATTGTTATTATATTGTTTATCTGTGACAGCAATGAATCCATTTCATTTTTAACTGCTGTGAATGTGTTCATATTTTCATTTGCCATAATGTTTCCATAAAGTTCTTTTATTGTATTGTCAAGTTCCTTGAGCTTTTCAGCATCCTTTTCATCCTTGGACATTTCATTGTTAAGGTCGAGACGCTTCATATTAAATTCACTGATAAGCTTCTGAAGCTCAGGGTCGTTATCATTTTTCTCTCTTGCATTAAAATATGCAATATATCTTTCATCCTTCTGTATAAGCTTTCCAAGTTCTCTTGTTTGCTGAATAATATCCATTTTACTTTTCCTCCGGAATTTTTTTATTATTGCATCATAATTTATGATGAATTACTGACTGATAAGTTCACCGTAAACTGCCCAGTTTCTTGCGGCTGTAATTTTTACATTTACAAAACTTCCTATAAGTGATTTGTCACCGCTGAAATTTACTATTATGAATTCATTGCTTTTTCCTGTAAGACTGCCTTCTCCACCCTTGCCTTCTGATTCAGCAAGTACTGTAAGAGTTGTGCCGATAAATCTTTTATAGTTATCAGTTGAAATATCTCTCTGAAGCTCAAGAAGTCTCTGAATTCTTTTTTGTTTTTCCTCATATGTAACCAGATCATCTATCAGAGCGGCCTTTGTACCCGCCCTTTTTGAATATATATAGCTATATATATTATCATATTTTACTTTTTTTAAAATATCCAGTGTTGATTCAAAATCACTCTCTGTTTCATTAGGAAAACCTACAATAATATCTGTTGAAAATGAAAAATCAGAAATTCTTTCTCTTGCATAATTTATAATTTCCATGTATTTTTCATGTGTATAACGTCTGTTCATTTTTTCAAGAATATCATTGCTTCCCGACTGCAGCGGCAGATGCAGGTGCTTTGCGACTTTATCACAGTCACATATCGCATCAATAAGCTCACGTCCGGCATCCTTGGGATGTGATGACATAAAGCGTACTATAAACTCACCGTCTATTTTGTTAATCTGCCTTAAAAGCCACGGAAAGCTTATGTTTTCTTCAAGATCATTTCCGTATGAGTTTACGTTCTGACCCAGAAGAAATATTTCCTTATATCCGTTTTTAACAAGTTCCTTTATTTCATTTATAATAACATCAGGCTGACGGCTTCTCTCACGGCCTCTGACATACGGCACTATACAATATGTACAGAAATTATTGCACCCATACATAACTGGCACTGATGCCTTGAATGTACTGTTGCGGATCTGTTCTATTCCCTCTGTAACTGATGAGGACTGCTCAGACATGTCATATACATGCTTTCTTCCCATATACACCTCGTATATAAGCCTGGGAAGCTTTGAAATGGCATTTGTACCGAATACAATATCAACGTATTTGTAAGATTTTTTTATTTTTTCAACAACAGCAGACTGCTCGGACATACACCCTGCTATGCATATTATCATGTCTTTGTTTTTTTCTTTATACTGCTTTAGAAATCCTAAATTTCCGAACACATGCTCTTCTGCACCTTCACGGACTGCACATGTATTGAATATTACAAAATCCGCTTCTTCAGGTCTTTCTGTAAGCCCGAAACCCAGTTTCAGAAGCTGGCCCTTCATCTTTTCACCGTCTGTAACATTCAGCTGACATCCGTAATTGTGAACATGTGCCAGAGGCGGTGTATCCTTTTTTTCATTTAATTGTTTTACTTTCTGTATATAATTCTGAGCACTGTCAGCCAAAAGAATTCCTCCCGAATAATTTAAATACATTATTAATCACAATTATACCACATGGCGATTAATTTTTCAAGTGAAAATTTTTTATAAAAAATCCCTTGCAGTTGAGTAAACTGCAAGGGGAGCTGCTATTGAACCGATGTTATAGTTTTTATTGATTTTCATGTCTTTATCTGATTTTCCAGTAAACAGTTAAAAGAATACAGCAAAAACTTTAAGCTGCAACCTTAAGACAATTATTCTTTGGTGTCTTTACAAATAATTCATGTGATAAAATAATAAAAACTGCAATATTTACAACCGCAAGATAGCCAAGCTTTATAATTTCTATACCGCATAAATACGGTGTAAAGCTCAGCAGACAAACAAAGTTGATAACAACTGTGATCCACCAGTCTTTTTTATAAAATGCCGACCATAATATTGAGAAAATACAAGTCATAAATGCATAGCGTTCATGCATTGAAGGAAGAAAACATATGCATGACTGCGTTACCCAAATGGTGAGAAGCAGCATATCAGCTCTTACAAATTGTTTTCTTTTTGTAATAAAAAGAAGCGCACCTGTTCCCAGAATTCCCATAGTTAATATTATTCCTGCATTTCTGAACATGTTATAATCCCCTTGGAGAAGATTATATATATTAGGACAATTCATTGTAAGCTGCTTATAAATACCTGTCTGGTTGACATATATGGACAATGTATCTTTTAATCCACGTCCTGCTATAAGTGCAGGCACAATACTTATTCCATATACTGCAGGGATCCACAGAAAATGTTTTATTTTCATCTTCCCTGAAACAAAATAAAAAATAATAATTACAGGCAAAAGCATTACAGACTGAAGCTTGAATGTAAGAGCAATTCCGAAAAATATCATTGAAGGAGTAAATTTCTCTTTTAGCATGTAATACACACTGACCATGATCATAGATACGTAAATAAAATCACATTGAGCCCAGTATGCAGAATCAAGAAACACCACAGGATTAAAAAGTATCAGGGAATATAAAAGCATGTTAGACGGTGTGAAAAATCTGGTATTTTTTAAATATGATATTATTTTAACTGCTATAAATGCACCTGCAAAATCAAATATTATTGAGAATATTTTTATTTCTATAAGATCATTAAAAGGTGTTTTTGATATGAGAGTTAAAAAAAACATATACGGAACATTGTACTCACCTATATTTTCCCCGAGTCCTGAAAATCCCTCAAATTGCGAAAGTTTCTCTATCCATATGCTTATAAAGCATATATAATCTCCACTCTTATGTGTAAAAAATATATACCTGAGTATAAATGCCATTAATGTTATAAAAACAAAAAACAGAACAACACTATTCTTATTTACAAATTCAATAATTTTTGTTTCAAGATTTACCTTTTGTTGTTTAGTCTTGGTCTGTATGTTTTTTGATTTTATCTTTGTTCTCTGCATTGTTAGTTCTCCTGTATTTTTCATATTTTTGTGCTGCAAATTTATATATATCAGTGGTTGAATTCTGCCCCTGATTATTTTAATGATATTTAAATATTATATAGCTTATATTTTTAATACTTTTTATCAGGTAGAAATGCTACATAACAGCTAAAAAAATAATATCCACAATATTATGATATTTTATGCAAAAGTTATATATTAAATGTTTTTTAAATGGGACTTTAAGGGCTTTTCGATAAAGTTGCACAACGTTTCAAAAAAATACTTTGTATAAACTATATTAAACCAAAAATTTATAAAAGTCAATATTAGCTATAAAAGAGGCACTTCAATTTTGAAGTGCCTCTTTTTAAAGTCTTTAGAAATTAAAAGCATAGCGTAAAGAATTACTTTATTTCAAGTTTTTTAGTAAGGAGTTTCTCTTCTTTTTTCGGAAGTTCAAGTTTAAGAATTCCGTCTGAATAACTTGCCTCTATAGCGTCACTATCTACACCTGCTATGCCAAAGCTCCTCTGGAAAGAACCAACAGACCTCTCACGGCAGATATAACCTCCGTTTTCATCTTTTTCTTCTTTTACAGAATCACGCTTTGCTGAAATAGTAAGATAATCCTTGGATATATCAATGTTTATATCTTCTTTATTAAATCCCGGAAGTTCTGCTTCGAGAACATATTTGTCACCCTTATCCTGAATATCTGTACGGAATTCATTTTTTATTGTCATATTATTTCTAAAAAAGTTTCTGTCAAACAGATCCTTTTCAAATTCATTGAATGCACTAAAAAGATCGTAACCTTTTCTCTCAAATGGTGTAAGTCCAAACATAAAAATTACCTCCTGAAAATTAATCATTAAAGTTTAAGTTTTTCAAATAAAATCTATGAATGCGGCCGACTAATGCCAATTTATTTTAAATTATTCATTGGAAACACCTCCTTACTGTTGTTCTTTCCTTTCGGTAATATTATATTAATGTTTTTATATGACTGAATCATTAACATTATGTGATAAATTAATGAAAATTAGCACTCTCGGCATGAGAGTGCTAATTTTCATTGTAAATTTTCTCCGTTAGCTTCTATAATTCTCCTGTAATAATACGCTGAGTCCTTTATAGTTCTTTTCTGAGTAATATAATCTATATATACAAGTCCGAATCTCTTGTCATATCCGCTGTTCCATTCAAAATTATCCATAACGGACCAATACATATATCCTAAAATATCTATACCATCATCAGCTGCATGCTTAAGTTCCTTAAGATACCTTGTAATAAAATCTTCTCTCTGCGGATCATGTACCTTGCCGTCAATATAAATCCAGTCCATATTTGCAATACCATTTTCGGTAATCATAACAGGCAGCCCGTATCTTTCATATAAAAATTTAGGTGACCAATAGAATGTCTCAGGTGTAACAGACCATTCCATCATTGTTTTTGGATTTCCGATATATGTGCCTTCACTGTAACCGTTAACCATACATATTTTTCTACCTTCATATATATTGGTTCCATAAAAATCTATAGGCTGAGATATTATCTCCATATCACCGTCTTTTATTTCAGGCATATTTTTTCCAAGAAGCTCATATGCCTGATCTGGATATTTGCCGAATACTATAGGGTCTGCCCACCATGTCGCACTGAAAATAAAATTTCCTATATCCATATCAAAGCTTCTTTTTCTGGCATCCTCAATTTCCTCTTCTGATTTGCCCAGTGGTGCACAGCATGAGGTAGCAAATGCAAATCCTATCTGAGGCTTTAAAACAGCATTTTCACGTATTACCTTCACTGCTTTTCCGTGTGCAAGCAGTACATTATGTGACATTCTGGCTATATCAAAAACAGGCATTTTTAAAAATGGCGCATGAACACCGAGACTGTAACCAAGACCTATAAATACCTGCGGCTCGTTAATTGTCATCCAACATGATACCCTGTCTGAAAGTGCATCAACCACGACATTTGCATATTCAGCAAACCAGTCTGATGATTGAGGATTTAGCCAGCCACCTTTCATATGAAGTGCATATGGATACTCCCAGTGAAACAGTGTCACAAGCGGAGTAATTCCGTTTTTGATAAGTTCATCAACAAGATCAGAATAAAATTTTATGCCCTTCTCATTTATTTTTCCTGTTCCATCAGGTAATATCCTTGCCCAGCTGATAGAAAATCTGTAGCACTTCATACCCATTTGTTTCATCAGTGCGATATCTTCCTTGTACCGATGATAATGATCACATGCAACATTTCCTGTTTCATTATGTGCAACGTAATTCCCATGGTTTGAATACACATCCCATATATTCAATCCTTTTCCGTCTTCAAGATATGCACCTTCTACCTGATACGAGGCCGAAGCTGCCCCCCACATAAAATCTTTCCTGAATGACATTTTATCCCCACCTTCACATTTAATTATCCATAATATTAATTTT
>CALMUA010000208.1 GCA_937872775.1 uncultured Ruminococcus sp. | reverse complement strand
TACTATAATATTTAGTATTTGTCAATAATCAATAATATTCTTATATGCATTATTTTCCATATGGTTACTGGGGATTTTTAATTAATTTCATTCATTTTTATTTTGTATGATCAGTTTTACTTTTACAAAAAATTTTACAGGCTGCATATTGGTTATGTAACGTATGTTACAGCTTTCCCAGTACCAGTCCATAACACCGTATATCGTCATTTTCATTTAATATAATATCGTCATATTTTTCATTTATAGAAATAAGCCTGTTTTTCCCAAGCTTTTTAATGAAACCGTTTCCATTGATAATAAAAACCCCTGTCTGACCTATCCCTATACTGTTCTGTTTTTTAACAACTACTATATCACCGTCTGAATAAACCGGTTCCATACTATCTCCGGATATTTTTATTGCTATATCAGCTTTCCTGTTGTTTTTATTATCTGATACAATAATTGTATCACTATAATTATCTTCCAGACGTTCTCCGAATCCTGCTGAAGCACAACAACTGGCATATTTCATTTTTATTTGTAACCTGTTTTCAGAATTTGCACGCTTATATTCTTCATCAATAACATAATCAACTATTTTTTTTCCGTGTTCATCAATTAAAAAATATTTTGAAATAACTAAATTATCGTCGTCGTTTATATCTGTCAAAGTCCTTCTTTTGTTTGTTATTCCAAGCAAAAAATCACATGTAATATTAAAATAACGTGCAACAAGAATTAAAAATTCAGAGCTTGGTTCTCTCTGATTGTTTTCATATTTAACATATGTTGTATATGGTATGTTAAATATCTTAGCCATTTGTTTCATTGTATAGCCCTGTTCTTTTCTGAGATTTTTCAGCCTGTCATCAAACATGTTATTTCACCGTCATTCTTCTTATTATTACTTAATTCGAGCTTTATCCTTTTAATATATTATAGCTTATTTGTGAAATTTAATCAATACCAGATAAATAATTAAATTAAAAATACGTATTATGGGTGAAATAATTAATTTTGTATATTAAAAAAGCTTACTTTGTAACAGAGTCTGTTTAAGTTTTTAAAACTCTGCAAAAACTAAAACATTATCATAAACTTATCCCTGAGGCCAGAATTCTGGAGAATATATCAAAATCCCGTCTCCTTTCTGGTGATGGGATTACTTTTATTTTTCTTCATAATTTTTTTCAAATACAATATCTATCGTTGTACCTTTATCAGGTGCACTTTTAAGATTTATAGCAGCATTATGATACTTAGCGCCATGTTTAACGATTGAAAGTCCTAGTCCTGTTCCGCCTATTTCCTTTGAGTGACTCTTGTCAACACGATAAAATCTTTCAAATACCCTTTCCTTATCGGCAATAGGTATTCCTATTCCCGTATCAGCTACAGAAAGTTTTACTCCTTTATTTGTATCGAAAACTGAGATTGTTACCTTTCCGTCAGACTTATTATATTTAACAGCATTTTCGGCAATGTTAAATATAATTTCGTCAAGTATCTGAGGATTTCCTATTACCGACAGATGCTCACCGACAAGTTCAAGAGTAATATTATTCTTAGCTGCCAGTGATTTAAGACGTGTCAGAATAAATTCTGACACATTGTAGATATCGACATTTTCATTCATAATCGGAACTGAATTTTCATCAAGCTGAGATAATCGCATAATGTCTCCTATAAGAAGTATCATTCGCTGTGCTTCCGAATAGATATTTCCTGCAAAATGAGGTATATCTTCCTGTCTTACCAGACCGTTCTTAATAATTTCAGCATATCCGGATATAGATGTAAGTGGCGTTTTAAGTTCATGAGAAACATTGGCGGTAAATTCACGTCTCATTTTCTCCTGTTCTTCCTTATCAGTTACATCAAGAATAATAATTACCGCTCCTATTGAATGCTCTTCAGAATCCTTATATATATCATCAAAATTACTTACAGAATTAATAAATATCTGATATATTTGATGATCGATCTCTAAAAAATGTGAATTATTTCTTCCTTTAAGTGCTTCAATAACTCCATTTCTGAATTTCTCACTCCTGTTAAGCATAAATATACTCTGTTTTTCAGGAGGATTCACCACACCGAAAATATCAAGTGCACTTTCATTGTACGACAGTATATTGGTCTTTGAATCAATGATAATAAAGCCCTCGCTCATATTTTCAGTAATTGTTATAAATTCCTGCTGTCTTCTCTTTAACTTATCCATCTGATCCTGTATTTGTTTGTTCTGTGATGATATTCTTCTGAGCATTGGTGTCAGTTCTTCATACACATCACTATTTTCAGGATTTTCAAAGTCAATTTTATCAAGAGGTTTTACTATTGTTTTTGATACCTTAGACGCAAGAATGGCCGAGATAATAATAACTCCAATAAGTATTATAAGCAATGGCTGTACCATTCCAAACATAATTGTTATTGTGCTGTATGTTGTATCGGATATACGTATAACCATGCCATTATCAAGCCTTATTGCATAATTATATGTTCTTTCCCCAACTGTAGTTGAATATCTTTCACTCGACCCTTCTCCATCCTTAAACGCCTTTTCAACTTCTTCCCTATGAGTATGGTTTTCCATACCGGACACATCAGCACGACTGTCAAACAAAACAGTTCCGTCAGTATCAATAAGTGTTATTCTGTTCCTGTCATCAAAATCAAATGTGTGAAGGTAGGACTGACCACTCATATTTAAAGCATGAACAATATACCGGGCATCATTTTGTATCTGATTTTTATAACGTACTGCAGAATAGTCACATATAATCTTTGATGTCAAAAAGAATACTGATAGCAATGCGATTACAGCAACAAAAAAGATAGACCTGAATATACGTCCGGTCATTTATCAGTTTTCACCTCCGATATCTTATATCCTATTCCTCGTACTGTTTCAATAATATCTCCGTATTCACCGAGTTTCTGACGCAGTGAACGTATATGAACATCAACTGTTCTGCTCTCTCCGTCAAATGCATACCCCCATATCTGATTAAGAAGCTGATCCCTTGTCATTACAAGATTTTTA
Source organism: uncultured Ruminococcus sp. (assembly GCA_937872775.1). Classification (GTDB taxonomy): domain Bacteria; phylum Bacillota; class Clostridia; order Oscillospirales; family Ruminococcaceae; genus HUN007. The sequence continues at coordinate 20,173 of CALMUA010000208.1, read as the reverse complement.
TTCTGAAGTAGCAGACAAAGCATTTCAAATTCCTTTAATGTAAGAATAATATTCTGCTCTCCGATATATACAGTATGCTTTGCAGGTGAAATATAAAGATCCTTTATCCTGTATTCATTTTCAGTTTCACCACTTGATGAACGACGTATCAATGCCTTTACTCTTGAGATAAGCTCCATCATTCCGAACGGCTTTGTAACATAGTCATCGGCACCAAGATCAAGTCCGATTACCTTGTCATATTCACAGCCCTTTGCCGTAAGCATTATGACAGGTATTTTTCTGGTAGCTGTTACTGACCGAAGCTTTTTAAGTATCTGAAGTCCGTCTTCCTCAGGCAGCATTATGTCAAGTAATATGAGAGTAGGATATTTTTTTTCAAGTGCATGCCAGAATTCAGATGGTTTTTCAAAGCCCTCAGTCTGTAATCCCGTACTGTTAAGTGAATATATTACTAATTCTCTTATATTATTGTCATCCTCTAAAATATAAATCACTATGCTCCTCCATTTATATACTGCCTTTTTTATGCGTTCCTGTAATGCAGTATTCAACCCATTCTGCAACATTTACGGCATGGTCACCTATTCTTTCGAGATATTTTGCAATCATAAGCAGATCCATACACAACTCCCCGTTAAGATTATCTTCGGAAATAAGATCTGTAAGTTCTTTTTTTACCTTACAGAACAAATCATCAACCACATCATCATATTCCATTACTGAATATGCGAGCTGCAGATCCTTTTTAACAAACGATTCCACGCTGTCAGTTACCATTTTTATAGTTGCATATGCCATATCTCGTATATGAATATTACTTATTTTATCGTTATTTTTGATATACTTAGTGATTTCCACAATATCCGATGCCTGATCGCCTATTCTCTCCATGTCAGAAATCATTTTAAGAGCAGATGAAATTATTCTCAGATCAGTGGCAACAGGCTGTTGCTGTAGAATAAGCTTCATACACAGTCCTTCAATTTCACGTTCTTTCTCATCAATCTCATTTTCTATTTTCATAACTTTTGGTATAAGTTCTTCGTCGTCATCAAGAAATGCCTTTACAGATGCTGAGATTGCCTCCTCACATAATGCACCCATAGTTATAAGTTCAAGATCAAGTTTATCAAGCTGTTTATCAAAATGATTTCTCATATTATCCGAACCTCCCTGTAATATAATCTTCTGTACGTTTATCCTTAGGCGAAGAAAACAAAGTTTCTGTATCACTATATTCAACTATTTCACCAAGCAGGAAAAAAGCTGTTTTGTCAGAAATTCTCACCGCCTGCTGCATATTGTGTGTGACCATAATTATAGTATAATCCTTTTTAAGCTCAACTGCAAGGTCTTCTATTCGTGAAGTTGAAATAGGATCAAGTGCACTTGTAGGTTCATCCATAAGAAGTATTTCCGGTTTTACCGCAAGTGCTCTTGCAATACACATTCTCTGTTGTTGTCCTCCTGACATTCCAAGCGCACTTTTTTTAAGGCGGTCCTTCACTTCATCCCATATAGCCGCACTTCGCAGTGATTGTTCTACTATTTCATCAAGTTTTATTTTTGAACGTATACCATGGGTTCTCGGACCAAAAGCAATATTATCATATATACTCATAGGAAACGGATTTGGTTTCTGAAAAACCATGCCTACTCTCTTACGGAGGACATTTATATCCATGTCACCATAAATATTATCCCCGTCAAGCAAAAAGTTTCCTGTTATGCGACAGTCCTGGACCAGATCATTCATGCGGTTGAATGATTTAAGAAGCGTGGATTTTCCACAGCCTGATGGTCCGATAAATGCAGTTATTTTATTTTCTTCAATATCAATATTCACGTTTTTTAATGCATGAAAATCGCCATAATATAAATCAGCGTTTTGTACAGAAAATTTACTCATATTTTTAATACCTCACAGATATTTTCTTTGCAATAATATTTGATAATGTGTTTATTCCGGCAACCATAACAAGAAGAACCACTGCTGTTGCATATGCCTGTTCTGTATATAATCCTTCTGACAGCAGAGCATACATATGTACTGATAATGTTCTGCCTGAATCCATCAGATTTTCCGGAATTCCTGCAATAGTGCCAGATGTATAGATAAGTGCTGCAGTTTCACCCACTATTCTGCCCGTACTCAAAATTATTCCTGATAAAATCCCAGGAACCGCAGCAGGAATAACTATTCTGAATACTGTCCTTAGTCTTCCGGCTCCTAGTCCGAAGCTTCCCTCTCTGAATGAATCAGGAACTGACATAAGTGATTCTTCTGTTGTACGAATAATAGTAGGAAGGACCATTATTGACATTGTAAGTGCTCCCGAAAGCATTGAGTTTCCTAATTTACATGCTATGACAAACATAAGATATCCGAACAGTCCATATACGATAGATGGTATTCCTGCAAGAGTTTCTGTAGTTATTCTTATTATAGAAACAAGCTTGTTACCCTTCTTAGCATATTCGACAAGATAAATTGCAGAAAATACTCCTGCAGGCACTGCCATTGCAAGTGAAAGGAGTGTCATATTAACAGTATTTATTATTGCAGGCATCATAGATACATTGTCCGAATTATACTCCCATTCAAAAAGTTCAGGAGAGATTTCAGGAAGTCCTTTTACAATAATATATCCAATTATGACTGCTATTATAAATATTGTAACACATGCTGAAATACATACCAGAATCAGGAGTATGAACGACAAAGGATCACTTTTATATGATTTCATCTTCTGAGTAAAAGTTATCTTATTTATTGACTGAGACTTTTGGTACTTCACCTAATTTTCACTCCTTTTTCTGATAAGACTGAACATAAAGTTAATAATCAATATAAACACAAACAGAACTACTCCTGTTGCAATCAGCGCATCCCTGTGCATATCTGCTGCATATCCCATTTCAATTACAATATTTGATGTGAGTGTTCTTACTCCGCGGAATATTCCATTGGGTATCACAGGCTGATTTCCAGCTACCATTATCACAGCCATTGTCTCCCCGATCGCACGTCCTATCCCCAGTACCACACCGGCTGTTATGCCGGACCGCGCTGCAGGAAGCATAGCAAAGAACACGCTTCTTTCGTGAGCCGCACCAAGAGCAAGCGCACCCTCATAATAACCTCTGGGAACTGCACGTATTGCTGATTCAGAAACACTTATTATAGTCGGAAGTATCATTATTCCAAGCAATACAGATGCTGTAAATATACCTTTTCCGTTGCTTCCTGATAAATTTCTTACTATCGGGACAATAACTGTAAGACCGAACAATCCATATACTATTGAAGGTATTCCGGCCATAAGATTAATCGCAGGTTTTAGTATTCTGTAAAGCTTTGCTGGACAGAATTCTGACATGAATACAGCACATAATATTCCTGTAGGAACGCCTGCTATTACTGCACCTGCTGTAACATATATACTCCCGAGTATCATTGGGAAAATACCATAGATATTCTGCATTGGCTTCCACTTTTCTCCCAGCAGAAATTCAGGTACTCCTATTTTACTTATAGCAGGAATACCATTGACAAATAGAAATATACATATCATAATTACAGCTACTATTGACACGCATGCAGATAATAAAAATACAAATTTCATTAATGGTTCTTTTATGTTTTTCATAATTCACTCTCTTTTATTTATCTATTTCGGACCATGACTTCTTTTGCCCTGTATATATTGCTTTTATATCCTGACTCGAAAGAGAAATGTACTGACTTTCATTACTTACAATAACAGCAATCCCATCCATTGCAATTTCCTTTGGTATTAATCCTTTATCAAGTTCGCTTTGCTTAAGTGCTCTTGATGCCATTCCGATATCACATATACCCTCAGCAACTGATGTCATACCTGTGGTAGAATCATTCTGCTGTATTTCAACACCAGCATCAGGATTGATTTTTATATATGCCTCCTTAAGTTTTTCCATAACAGGTGCTACTGATGATGAACCTGCTATTTTAATTTTTCCTGATATTTTCCCTCCGCTATAGCTACCGTTGTTTTCTTTGCTTACATAGCCATTATCCTCAATAACTTCCTGGCCTTCTTTACTCATTATAAAGTCAATAAAATCCGCTGCCTCTTTACTCAGATTTTCTTTTACTGCAATATTAAACGGACGTGATGCTTTATATGTTCCGTTTTTGATGTTTTCTGCATTTGCCTTTACTCCGTCAATTGAAAGTGCTGTGACTGTATCATTGAGTGCACATAATGAAATATATCCTATTGCTGAATTATTTCCTGAAACAGTTGTTATCACAACTGATGTACTGTTGGTTATTTCAGATGAATCAATTGTATGATCTTCTTTATTTCCGTCTGAGTCCTTCTGTTCTATATCAAATAATTCAATAAATGCTCCTCTTGTTCCTGAACCTTCTTCCCTGGATACTACTGTTATCTCATCCTTTGCATTCATACCACATCCCGTAAATATTGATGCACACATTGCCCATATTAATACTGCACATGATAACTTCTTCATATGGTCTTCTCCTTAAATATTATATTCTTATTACGGTTATCAGTATATAATATTTAAGTAAAATCAGTAATCTGCTTTCGGTAAAATGTATGTAAACGAATGTTAAGAAATAGAATATCATAATAATGTCAGAAAATTTATTGTTTAAAAAAATCAGCACTTGTTTTTAAAGCAATGCTGATTTTATATTTATATGTGTATAATTTTATCAATTATATTATTCTTGCTGATATTGAAGACTCTCATCAGATGAATCTGTATATTCCTGCGGTGATGATTCTGTCTGTACCTGCTCCGGAACCTTAAACATATCAAATATCGCTTCATTATAATCCTCCGAAAGCTCCTGCGTTTTTAGAGTTACAATAAATCCACCGATATTATCTCCGGATATACTGTATGCATCACTGACAGATTGTTCTGTTCCTCCTGTTGAAACAGGAACCTGAGTTACATTACCTGAAGTATCAGCTGCAACATAATATATTTTGTATAACTCATTTTCTGAATATTTGTATTCAAGTGGTTGTTCAAATGAAAAATCTTTTATAAAATACACATATTCTTCATAAGAAATACCCATACGCTTAATAAGAGTTGCATGTGGATTTCCTAAATATCTGAAATGCCATGATTCAGCTACATATCCTGTAATAGCCTTATTCTGTTCAGTGTACCTTAAAATAAAACCGTATTTTTCAGCGTTATTGTATATCCATTGGTACTGACCTTCGTTTTTCAGTGCAGGATAATATTCTCCGTCATTTATTGCAAAGTCCATTGCATATCCAGTATGATGTTCACTGTATCCCGGAGGTGCTACGCTATCAGAATTTTCAAGTCCCGTAAGTGCCTTGTCATTATCAAAAAGCTGCTGCTGTTCGTCGCGTGAACGATAACCACTATTTGCAAGAACATCACTTATTCCGGTAGCTGCAAAGAAATCATCAAGCATAAGATTCATTGAGTCAAGCATATGAGTATTTATCATCATTTCTGTTGTATTTACGTCATAGCTTTCATGTTTGGAGTTATATATATTAACAAGATCTTCAGTACCTTCACCAATATATTCATGGTCTCTGCTTACAAGAATCAGATTTCCCTTATGAATATCATTATTTGAACATTCAACCGTAACAGGAGGAATATATTCCGTCTCAGATATTGTATTTTCAGATGTATCCGGAACAATTGCTGTTTTTTTACTTTCATTTACTTTCAGATCCTTGCAGGATGATATTCCTATTGAAGTAATTAACATGCATATTGTAATTAAAAATTTTTTTCTTATCATTATACTATTTCCTTCCGTTCAAATAAGTGCTTGCCCGTTCTTAACGTGGCATTGTGCAGCATAGCTGAACAATTGAATTTAGGTATGATACCCATCCTACTTCAATATGAATATGTCCCGGGCCGTCTCAGAGTCTGAGACATATTGTATAAGTTGTACGTTACACATATTTTTTAGTATAACATAAAATCTATGGCATTACAATACCATTTAATAAAAAACTTCATGACAAAAAATGCAGAACTAATATTGATTTTAAACCAAATACCAGTTCTGCTTATCAAAATTCTATTTTCGTAATTAATTTTTTATTTTAATTTGCATTTACGTTCAGATAATCTGCAGGATTCTGACACACATTGTTATATCTTACTTCAAAATGAAGATGATTTCCTGTTGAATCTCCTGTAGTTCCTACTTCGCCTATTACATCACCGCAGTTTACTGCAGCGCCTGTTGTTGCTAATACTTTGCTCATATGAGCGTATAATGTTACATATCCGTTGCCATGATCTACCATTACGAAATATCCATATCCGCCTGTATTCCAACCAGCTGCTGTTACAGTTCCTGCAGCACCAGCATATATTGACGTACCTGAGCCTGCTGCAATGTCAAGGCCCTTATGACATCTTGAACCTCCGAAAGTATCGCTTATATATCCGCCGTTTACAGGCCAGATATATTGTCCGTTTCCTTTGAGTATTGTTTCTTTTGAAGCCGGTGCTGCAGATACTGGCTTTTGCTTTGTTCCGACAGATATCATTTCAGCAACAGGGTCCTTTATTTTTTCAACTGATACGATATCTCTTCCTATCTCAGTTTGTTCATTATAGTGAACGTCTATTACGTTTTTATTTTCACCGTTTACACCATCAATCAGAACTTCTGTTTCACCAGTAAACAATGAATCATTGTTTACTGTCATTGTTTCATAAGGAACTGCTGTAATTTCTTCAATTGTTTTTGTGTAAACTACAGGCATATTTTTAATTCCTGCTTCAACGACCAGATCTGTTCCTATAACGCAAAGATCAGGATCAGTGATATGAGGATTCAATGAAAGCAGCTGTTCAACTGTAAGATTGTTCTGCTCTGCAATTAAAGTAAGAGAATCTCCCTCTTCAACAATATAATGCCTTTCTTCATTTCCACCGTTAATATAATTCATTAAATCTTCAGCACTTATTACAGATGTTGTAGCGTACTGACCTTTATGGTATTCTATAGTTTTCTTATATTCCGCAGACTTTATGCCAGGCTGTGATTTTATCTGGTCAAGTTTCTGTTTAAGTAGATTTTCTACTTCTGAAATATCGACAACTGTGCCGAGGAACTTGTCTCCGACATAAATTCCGGTTGCATCAATAAAATTGTAATCTCTTTTTCCAAATAAATTTTCAATGCACTCATATGGCTCTGAAAATTCAACTGTTTTATTCATTATCTGTTCTGAATTATCAATTGAAGCTTCCTCGGCATATCTGAGTTCATTAGATGCTGCAACAAAAGAATCAATATTCATTTCAATATCAGTCGCCTTGCCTGACTTATATGTAGAACTGATTCCACTTTCTGCTTTTGAAGCACTGCTTAATACAGTTACAAAAACAAGTATTGCAGCTGCAGGTACTGCATAATTTACAGCTTTTGAAAATACAAGTTTTATCTTTGAATCTCTTACACTGCTTACTGTAACATCTGTAGCTGCACGTGTAGCCTTGAATTTTTTCCTGATAGGCTTTATGCATGAAACAAATGGTACGAGTATTACTCTGCCAACCCTTTTGAATTTTTTTATTACTCCCAGAATTAAAGCTGTTGTTTTTGAGTTAAATGCTTTTGCACTGTCACAGAGCATCTTGTTAAGCTTCTTTAATATGAATATAACGCAGTATGTTACGTAAGCGCCTAACCTTATCATAGCTCTTGAAAATGTCATACGTTTTTTTGGTACCTCCGTATCACCTGTGTTTTTGCCGAAAACGTCTTGAGAATTAATGTTATTAAGACGTTTCTTACCCATTCTAACAGCTCCCTTCAATTATTACAAATCAGTAACACTAGTAATAATTATAACTGATTAAAAATAAATTGCAATGCTTTTTGGAAAAGAAATCCGTAAAAAACTGCTTTTTTGTTAATTGTGCATAATACCTTGCAAATTGGTAAAAGCTTTTTGTAAATTATCACATCTTTTTTTGATGTGAATATATTCCCAAATAATCTAATTATTAATAATTTACCATATTTTATCATAAAGTATGAACTTTTCACTGCATGTGTTATGAACTTTATGTCACAAATAAGAACTATTAAGAACCATAAATTTTGTTACAGAAAAGTAACAATAATTACACCAGCGGAATCAGTAAGGAAAATATCTTTCAATTAAATCCTTCATGTTTTTATTTACAGGAACTGATACTGAAATATTTTCATTTTCACATAACAAATTTCCGCAGTGCAAAGCCTGCTGACGTATATCCTCACAATTTCCTCCGTACAAATCATCTCCAGCGAGGGGATGTCCTATATATGAAAAATGTACTCTTATCTGATGAGTTCTTCCTGTCTGAAGGCTTATCTGAACATATGTATACTTTTCACATAAAGATATTACTTTATAATTTGTTACAGCTCTCTGTCCTTCGGGATCGACATGTCTCTTTATCATTGACTCTGTCTGACGTGCTATCGGGGCATCAATTACTCCATCTTCACTTATTTTTCCACATACTACAGCATAATATGTTTTTGATATACTGTGCTGAAGGCTGAAGGCTGAGTATTGATTTTTAGCAATAACACAGAGTCCCGATGTATTTCTGTCAAGACGGTTTATAGGTCTGAATGCTATATCGGGATAAAGAAATGCAAAATAATTTCCCAGAGTGTCAGTATAATGATTTATTGACGGATGTACCGGCATCCCCTGAGGCTTATTAAAAATGACCATGAAATCATCTTCATATACAATTTCTGCATAAACCAACGAATTAGGCTCAAGTGTCTGTTTATCATCAATATGCAGTACAATTTTATCATCGGGATTTACAGTATCAATAGTTCTGATAAGCTCTCCGTTTCTTGTTATCCCCATATGCTGACGCTTAAGACGTGTTATCAGCTTATGTGAAACATTGTTTTCATTATGCAGAAACATCTGAAGGCTCATCGGATTTCCGGATTTGTTTATAAATACAAGATCTTTCAAAATTCGCTCCGCTCATTTTATTTATAGTATGGAATTCTGCCTATTATTTCAAAAGCCTGTGCCTGCTGCCACATCTGGGATGTTACCATTATCTCAAAGCCCTCACCGATTTCACATGAAATATCATCAGTCTTGAACTTCGGAAGTCCGAAGCATGAAAGCATATTGGTAATTACACCTGAATGAGTAATTATTGCAGATGTTGTCAGATCATCATTCATCATATTAAGAATTATTTTGTCAAGAGCTTTATAAATGCGTGCTACCATATCGACAAGACTTTCACCGCCCGGGGGTGAATTTTCTATTCCGCCCTTAAGCCATGCCTTGTAGTCATCTCTGTTTATCAGCTCTTCAACGCTTTTTCCTTCAAATTCTCCGAAATCAAGTTCGCGCAGATCGTTTACCGCAATTGTCTCACTGCCATCAAAAAGTATGTTAGCTGTCTGAAGACATCTTTTCATCGGACTGCTGTATATTCTTTCAACTCTTGGATATTCAAATTCGTCCAGTTTGTTTACAAGCTCGGTCTTCCCGTTTTCAGAAAGCGGATAATCTGTACTTCCGATATATATTCCTTTTTCATTTGCAGCCGTCTTTCCATGTCTGATAAGATAAATTCTGTAACCCTTCAAAGAAATGCCTCCAATATAAATTTTTAAGTATTTACTATCTCATTATTAACAAAATGCTTTATATGTACAATAAACATGTTATATTTTTAATTGTTCTTTACAAATGTACATTTTTGTTATATAATATATTAATAATATTTTTTATTGAATAGGGGTCGAAAATAATAAAAAAAAAATTCATCGCAGTGCCTGTTCTGATATTGATCATCTGTGCACTGCTTTATCTATTTTATCACAATAATCCTGATTATACAAGTACATTTTTTTCTCTTGACACTATTGTTTCTATGAGAATGAGTGATGACTGTATAAAGCAGACAAAAGACAAAATATCAAAATATAATGATTTATATGATATATACTCTGAAAATTCTCAAATACATAAGCTTAATTTGCAAAAAGAACTTTTATGCAGCGATGAACTGACAGATATAATCAATAAGACAAAAGCTCTTAATGAAGTATACGGAAATAAGACAGACATTTCATCAGGGAATTTAAATATTTTATGGCACAATACTTCAGAAAGCAAAATACTTCCCGATGATAATGATATTTCAGAAGCACTTCAAAATATAAGCTATAAAAATATTTCTGTATCAGCAAATAATATAACATTGAAAAACGGTATTTCTATTGATCTTGGTTCTGTTGCAAAGGGATACATACTTGATGAACTTCTCCCGATTTATCAGGAAAAAAATATGGACTATTCAATAGTATCAATGGGGTCATCAACCTTGCTTTACAGCAATGATAAAAACCATACATTTAATGTTGCTGTAAAATCCTCATCGGATTCAATAATAGGCACTGTCCGTACAAAATCATGTTTTGTATCTACATCAGGTGACTATGAACGCTATACAGAAATAAACAATATAAAATATCATCATATTATTGATCTTAAAACAGGCTTTCCCGCTAACAGCGGACTCTCATCCGTAACAGTATTTTCTGACAACGGACTCCAGACAGATTTTCTTTCAACATCCATATTTATTGATGGGAAAGAAAATATTGAAAAACATTTATCTGCTGACAATTATAAAATTATTGCATTAGATACATACGGAAATATTTTCAAAAGTGAATCACTTGATTTTCAAAAAATAAATTAAGATATTTTTCTGAAAGGAGAATTAATATGAGAAAACTAAACAGCATAAAACTTAACCATTATAAAAATACCGCTGAATCTGCAGCAGTTCAATTTCCGGTTCCTTCATATGTAAAAATTCCTATGTCGATGAGTATGGGAGCACCATGTACCCCTATCGTAAAAGAAGGTGATACTGTCCTTGTGGGGCAAAAAATAGGTGACAGTGACGCCTTTTTTTCAACGCCGGTACATTCAAGTGTATCCGGAAAAGTACGTAACATATGCAGCTATCAGCTGGTCAGCGGACTTGTGTGTAAAGCAGTGGAAATTGACACAGACGGGCAACAGACGGAAGCAGAACTGAAACCACCGGTTATTACTGATAAAGAAAGCTTTATCAGAGCTGTGCGCGAAAGCGGTGCATGTGGTCTTGGAGGTGCAGGATTCCCAACTCATATTAAACTTAATCCTAAAAATGAAATAGATACACTTATTATTAATGCCGCTGAGTGTGAACCATATATAACCTCTGATTATCGTCAGATGCTTGAACGTCCTGAAAATGTTATCGGCGGCATACGCCTTATTATGAAATATATGTCAATTTCTTCAGCAATACTGGCTATAGAAAATAACAAACCTGCAGCAATTGCAGAATTCAGAAAGCTTACCGAAAATGAACCTGACATAAAGGTCTTTCCTCTGCCTTCCAACTATCCGCAGGGAGCAGAAAAGGTAATAATATATTCCACAACCGGACGTGTTATAATGGAAAATGAACTTCCTTCAGACAAACATATAATAGTTATAAATGTTTCTACAAGTGCTTTTATATATAAGTATACACAAACCGGAATGCCTCTTATAAAACGAAGGATCACTATTGAAGGAAATGCCGTAAAAAAGCCTCAGAACGTAATTGCACCTATAGGTACAATGATAACTGATCTCCTGAAATTTGCCGAGGCTGATACAGATAACATTCAGAAGCTTATATCAGGCGGACCTATGATGGGAACATGTCTTTTTTCAGTTGATACCCCTATTATAAAAACAAGCAATTCAATTCTTGCTCTGTCAGATTATAAGGAAACAGTAAAAAACCCCTGTATCAGATGTGGAGGATGTATACGTGCATGTCCTATGAAACTTATGCCGACAGAAATTGATAAAGCATATAACCGACGGGATATAAAAGCACTGGAATCTCTTAAAGTAAACCTCTGTATGAACTGCGGATCATGTACATATGTATGCCCTTCAAACAGAAGACTTGCTGAAACCAATCAACTTGCAAAATCACTTATTCCACGTAAATAATATATGTAAAGGAGGCTTTTATTTTGAATAAATTAATCATATCATCATCACCACATCAGCATTCTGATATATCCACATCCAAAATAATGCTGACAGTAATAATTTCACTGATACCTGCTGTTGCAGCAAGCGGTACATTCTTCGGAGTACGTGCAATTGTACTAATTGCTGTATGCTGTGCATCATGTGTACTATTTGAATATTTATCCAGAAAAGTTATGAACAGGCCGCAGACAATCGGAGATCTGAGTGCAGCACTCACAGGAATATTACTTGCTCTTAATCTTCCGGTAACGCTTCCATTCTGGATGGCCATTACAGGAAGCTTTATTGCAATAGTAATAGTAAAACAGCTGTTCGGAGGATTGGGTCAGAATTTTGCAAATCCTGCAATCGTTGCACGAATCGTACTCATGCTTTCGTTTACAGGACCAATGACAACATGGGCAATACCAAAATACTGGGCATCATCTGCATTTTCAGAAACAAGTGTAATTGTAAATTCAAATACTGTTTTTACAGGGGCTACACCTCTTGTTTCAGGTGCGGCATCCCTGAATGATCTGTTTATCGGAAATACCGGAGGGTGTCTTGGTGAAACATCAGCCCTTGCATTACTTATTGGAGGACTTATTCTTATATTTACAAGAGTAATATCCCCTTCTACTCCTGTTGCATATATAGGCACTTTTGCACTCCTTACATGGATATCCGGCGGTGATGTCCCTTATCAGATTCTGTCGGGAGGATTATTCCTCGGAGCATTTTTCATGGCAACAGATTATGTTACAACACCTATAAATGTAAAGGGAAAAATTATTTTCGGCATTGGCTGCGGAGTGACAACATTTATTATAAGAAATTACGCAAATTATCCTGAAGGTGTGTCATTTTCAATACTTTTAATGAACATACTCACTCCTTACATAGATATGATTACAAGGACAAAACCTTTAGGTACCAGAAAAAAATCAAAGGAGGTAAAAACAGATGTTCAGTAAAATAAAACCTCCGTTTGTGCTCACTATTATCTGCACAATAATCTCAGCTCTTCTGATTATAACATACAATGCTACATATGTTGATACGACAGGAGTAATTACAAATTCTCTAAAAAAAGGGATTAATGAGATATACGGTGACGGACAGTATGAAATAATAAAAAATTCTGACGGAACTGTTCTTACATATGACGGGATAACATCTGTGATTAAAAGTGATAATAACAAAGTTGCATTTGAAATAATTGCAGACGGATACTCCAAAGAAGGAATTCATGTTCTGATCGGTGTTTCAGATGATGGTATTGATGGAATAAGCTTTATTGAACTGAAAGAAACTCCTGGACTTGGAAGTAAAATAAAGGATGATGAAAGTTTTATAAAACAGTTCATCGGTGTAAACTCAGATGAGTATGAATTTTCAGCAATAACAGGTGCAACATTCTCCTCAAAAGGAATGAAAAAAGCTGTTGAAACTGCTCTTTCTGCATACAAGAATCATAAGGAGGAGATAATCAATGAGTAATTTCAAGGAACTGACCAAGGGACTCATAAAAGAAAATCCTACTCTTGTAGGACTTCTCGGAATGTGTCCTACTCTTGCAATAACAACTACAGCTATTAACGGTATAGGAATGGGACTTGCAACTACATTCGTACTTGTATGTTCAAACATAGCAATTTCACTTCTTAAAAACGTTATTCCGAAGTCTGTAAAGCTTCCATGCTACATAGTAATTATCGCTGGATTTGTAACATTTATAGAAATGATCATGAAAGGATATCTTCCGGAATTGTATTCAAGCCTCGGAACATTTCTCTCACTTATAACTGTAAACTGCATTATTCTTGGACGTGCTGAAATGTTTGCCTGTAAAAATAAACTTATTCCATCTGTTCTTGATGGTCTCGGAATGGGTTTAGGATTTACACTTTCACTTACACTTATGGCATCAATACGTGAAATCATAGGTGGTGGTACATGGTTCGGAATAAAAATTCCTTATGTTCAAAGTATGACTCTGTTTATACTTCCTGCTGGTGGATTCTTTGTACTCGGATGCATAATAGCTCTTGTGAACAAACTAGCTGACAAAAAACCTCCTGAAAAAATCGGATGTAGTGCGTGTGCTAATGCTTCTGCCTGTCAGAACAAAGGAGGCTGCGACAAATGAAAGAATATTTTGGAATTATACTTGCTGCTCTTCTGACTGATAATTTTGTACTTTCAAAATTCATGGGAATATGTCCTTTTTTAGGTGTTTCAAAAAAAGCATCCTCCAGTATAGGAATGGGAATCGCCGTAACATTCGTTATGGTATGTGCAGTAATGGTAACATACCCTATATATCATTTTATACTTATTCCTCTTGAAATATCGTATCTTAAAACAATTGCATTTATCCTGATAATTGCTCTTTTTGTCCAGATTGTTGAGATTGTACTTAAAAAGGTAATGCCTCCGCTTTATAATTCTCTTGGTGTGTATCTTCCTCTTATTACAACAAACTGTGCAGTACTTGGTGTTACCATTTTAAATATAGACAACGATTACACATTTTTAAAATCAATAGTAAATGCTCTTTTTTCAGGTCTTGGATTTATGATGGTTCTTCTGATATTTTCAGGAGTACGTTCAAGAGTTGACGAAGCCGACGTACCACAAACATTCAAAGGAATTCCAAGCACGCTTATTGCAGCTGCAATACTTTCATTAAGCTTTCTTGGATTTTCAGGTCTTGGAAAATGATATTTAATGAAGGGAGTTGATCAGTTTATGTTTGATGCTTATATTCTGCCTGTAGTAGCATTTGCTTCAATGGGTCTGCTGTCAGGAGTACTTCTTACAGCAGCTTCAAAAATATTTGAGGTAAAAGTTGATGAACGTATAGAAAAAATCAGTGAAGTTCTTCCGCAGGCAAATTGCGGTGCCTGCGGATTTGCAGGATGCGGAGATTATGCAAATGCCATAATAACAAAAAATGCTCCGGCAAATCTTTGTAAACCAGGTGGTCAGAATGTCATGGGTAAGATCGTAAAAATAACAGGTGCTTCAGTCACAGACCAGGAAATAGTTCCGGAAACCGCGGTTATCCACTGCAGCGGTGACTGCAGGGCAACAGGTATAAAATATAATTTTACAGGTATAAAAACATGTTCATCAGTTAAACGCTTCTACTCCGGAAACAGCACATGTTCATTCGGATGCCTCGGCTTCGGAGACTGTGTGGAATCATGTGAATTCAATGCAATATCAATAATAGATCAGATAGCGCATATTGATCCTGACAAATGTTTCAGCTGCGGAAAATGTACAGAAGTCTGCCCTAACAAACTTATTTCCATAAAGCCTAAATCAAACTCCACTATTGTTAGATGCTCATCAAAGGATAATGGTAAAGTAACAAAGCAAAACTGTAAAAATGGATGCATTGGCTGTAAAATGTGTGAAAAAATCTGTCCGGAAGGTGCAATAACTGTAACAGATTTTCATGCTTCAATTGATTATACCAAATGTAAAGATTGCGGAAAATGTGTGGAAAAATGTCCTGTTAAGGTAATAGAACGAATAAAAATATAAAAATCATCACCAAAATCAGCATTTACTCAGAATAAAAAATCCGGATATACAAGGTATCACCTGTATATCCGGATTTTTTATAATGTATATTATCCTGTTCAAACTATACCATACTGTAAATCTTTATAGTAGGTGCAAGCCATACCTGACCTGTTCCCCTATAAACATTAACAAGTCCCTCTCCGCTTGCTGCTGAACCAATAAGCGTCTTTGCTGAACGCTCTACTGTAAAATTTATTCCGGCTGTTCTGAGTATTGCAAAATTACCGTCCACTTTAAGAACATCATTGTCCATTTCTATAATATCCACCTCACACATAGGAACCTTTGATTCAAGGATTACCATTCCCGGGCCTGATATTGACATCTGAAAAATTCCCTCACCGCCCAGTACTGCCGATGAAATATTTTTTTGCATAAACGGCTTTACAGTTACACTTCCCTGAGCACACTGGAACATCCCCTTGTCTACTATTATTTCTTCGCCTTTCTGTAATTCCAGAACTATATTATGTTCATATGTAGGTTCAAGGACAAGCATACCAGAACCTCTGTATTCAGGCTGTGCTGTTCCCTCTCCCGTCAGCTTTCCTGATATTGCACGTCCGAGAAAGTTCCCCGGCGTAACACCTGAAACCATTTCGAGATCTCCCTGAAAATAGCTCATCGCACCCGGTTCCACCTTAACACTGCTGTTTGTAATATAGATTACTGCCTGTCGCGGACATACATGCTGACGCTGGAGATATTCAAGGCGTGTTGCCTGAGAAGAATTTGTTGCACCAACAAGCTTCTGATACTCAAGTATATCAATCTGAATGTTATCATTTTTACTTGTATCAACAATTTTAATATTTTCTCTTGTGCCTATTGCATCATAACGCATTTTATCATTGCTCCTATCAAATTATTATTTTTATCCTAAGTAAATTATGTCCCCTCATCCGAAGTGGCTGGGGACATACTATCATGTGAAATGAACACTGCCAAGTTAAAAACGGGAAATCCCTTATTTGAAATCCGGTTAATTTGTATTATTTTTAATCTCCAAATGATATGCCGAGATTTTTTGCCGTTGTCACCATCTGGCCTTTAGGATCAACAAACTTGGTAAGTCCTGCAATATCTTCAAGTTTATTTGCTGTAACCTTTGAATTTACCATTGCCACTGTCTTGCCGTAATCTTCCTCTTTAATAAGCTGAGCAGCATATACTCCGAATTTCGTTGCAAGTATTCTGTCATATGCTGACGGAGTGCCTCCTCTGAGCATATGTCCGGGAACACATACTCTTGTGTCCGTTCCTGTTGCAGACTGTATCTGAGCTGCAATTCTGTTTGTTGCGGTTATTTCACCGGCATCCTGACGTTTTTTTATTCTTTCCTTTTTTTTCATTCCCGCTTCATCAACGTCAAGTGCACCTTCTGCAACCGCAATGATTGAAAATCCCTTTCCTGTTTCCGCACGTTTTATGACTGCTTCTGTTACATTATCAATTTTATACGGTATCTCAGGGATAAGTATTACATCAGCACCTCCTGCTATACCTGCATTTATTGTAAGCCATCCGGCTTTGTTGCCCATTATTTCGCATATCAGTATTCTTGAATGGCTTGCAGCAGTTGTGTGCAGACGGTCTATAGCATCTGTCGCTATATCTACAGCTGTATGAAAACCAAATGTTACATCTGTTCCATATATATCATTGTCTATTGTTTTAGGCAGTCCTATTATATTGAGTCCCTCATCAGCAAGCAGCTTTGATGTTTTATGAGTACCGTTGCCTCCAAGAGTCAGAAGGCAGTCAAGCTTCTGTTTTTTATAGGTTTCTTTCATGTTTTTTACTTTATCAACATTGTCTTCACCAATGACTTTCATCATTTTAAAAGGTTGTCTTTTAGTTCCGAGTATTGTTCCGCCCTGCGTTAAAATACCTGAAAAATCACACGGTTCCATATCTGTGGCAATGTTATTTATAAGGCCGTAATATCCGTCAGAGATTCCTACCATCTGAACATTTTCTTCCCCAAGCATTTCAAAACATGCTTTAGCTACTCCCCTGATAGTAGCATTGAGTCCGGGACAATCTCCGCCGCTTGTCAGTATTCCTATTCTTTTTTTCATAATTGCATCCCCATTCTTATACCGTTTTACAGGCAAATTTTTTTTGTAACCCAATAGGCTTAATATTAAACGTATCCCTGTTCCATGCTTTTGCTAAGGTATCCTGTAAGTTCACTTGCTCTCATCGGCTTTCCGAATAAAAATCCCTGTGCATAATCACAGCCTAATTTTTCAAGTATTTCAATTTGTCCGATAGTCTCAGTTCCTTCAGCTATAGTTTCTATTTTCTTCGATTTTGCAATTTTTATTACAGCAGAAACTATTTCCTGTGCAACAAGATCATCTTCAAGCAAAATAATAAATGAACGGTCAAGCTTAAGAAGACTTATCGGCATTTTCTGAATGTAACTTAATGAAGAGTAACCTGTTCCAAAATCGTCCATTGCAAGCTTTAATCCCATATCACGCAATTCCTGCATCTGCTGAACTGCAAAATCAATATCCTTCATTGCAAGAGATTCAGTGATTTCTATTTCAAGCCACTCAGGAGAAAGCTTTGTCTGTGATAATATCTCTGAAATATATTGTTTAACATTTTTCTGATAAAAATCTTCTGATGTAAGATTTATTGACATTACTATATTAGGCAAGCCCATATCCTGCCATATTTTGTTCTGCTTACATGCCTCCTGCATTACATACTCACCAATTTTTGTGATAAGGTGTGAATTTTCCGCAACAGGAACAAATTTACTAGGAGGAATTACTTCACCGTCAGGTTTTACCCATCTGATAAGTGCCTCTACACCTATTATTTTTTTTGTTGTAAGTGAAATTTTAGGCTGATAATAAAGCTCCATTTCACCTGCTTCGATTGCGTCAGCCAATGATTTTTCTAATGCAGTACCTTTTATTATTGCATCATGAACAGTAGAATCATAACCTATGACTACTCTTCTCTTTTCACCGGTTGACAATGCAAATTCGGCACGTTCAAAAACTGTGGCAAAGTCAGGACCGTCATCAGGCATTTTTGAATATCCTGCAGAACATGAAAGAGACTGCTTAAACATATGCTCATTTTCCATATGTGAAAACTCACTCTGTATTTCCTTTACAAGCATTTCAGGAAATTTTGAATTGCCGTAATCCTGAATGATAAGAACAAAATTATCTCCGCCTATTCTTGCTGCAAATCCGTTTTTCATTTTTTTCTTATTTAATATTTGAGCAAAATCCTTTAATGTCTGATTACCGTTGTTATAACCGCATGTATCATTTATTATATGAAATCTGTCTATATCAAATACTATAACCAGATATGACATTTTTAATATTTTACAGCATTCATATATCTCCTGCCCATTTATCATAAGCTTATTTCTGTTGAATAAACCGGTTATTTCATCGATATATGCCATGCGTTCAATAAGTATATCCTTATCTTTTTCTTTTGAGATATCTATTATTGCACCGCCTATTACCGGCATTCCGTAAGTACCCGTATGAATATTTTTATAGCGGAATGAATACCATCTGTACTGACCGTCAACTGAAAGTATACGTATATCCATACTATGTGTATGTGAATCATTAATATTCTTGTCTGTAGCTGTTTTAAGGTATGTTTCAAATAAAATACGTTCATCATTGTGAATGAGCTTGACAAAATCATCAATTTTAATTTTGTCCTCTGCAAGCCCTAACATTTTTTTTAGTTCTTCAGAAACATGGAATGATTCATAACAATGTTCATTAAGAATAATTCCTATTTCGGAAAGATCCATGGCAAGTGAATGCCTTCTTTCAGATGACGCAAGTGAATTGTTTGTAATGTTAAGCTGCTGCCTGATTATTTTATTTTCAGTAACATCAAATCCGATGGAAATTATGTATTGGCCATCATTCCCCATCAGCAGCACAGAACTGCTCCACGCTATATAAATGATTTTGTCATTGATCTTCATTGAAAGTTCCTTAACGGCACTTGACAGCATCATTTCAGCAATGGTCTGTGATATAAATCCCTGAGGAAATATTATATCAATCAGTTCCTTGTTATTAAGACCTGCTATCGTATCTCCGATAACGCCTTTAAGTTTATCATTGACAATTACACTTTCTTTATCTTCAGTCCATATTACAACATATGCATTTACAATGTTCATCAGTTTAATTATTCTTGATTTATTTATTTCTGCTGCCTGTTTGTCGTATTTTTTCTGGCTAATTCCGTTAATTATAAAAAACAATAGTATAAACAGTGCAAAAAGTGCAAATATATATGGTGAAAGCTTCTGGCACATTACAGCTATTATAATCATAACGGATGCAAATAAAACGTAGATTATTCCCATTATAAGAAAATTGATATTTATTTTCAATTTATACTCCCAGATTTATAAATATTAAGATCGGAAGAGCGTCGTGTAG
>CALMUA010000207.1 GCA_937872775.1 uncultured Ruminococcus sp. | reverse complement strand
CAATGCATTCAAAGGTAACACGAGTTATGCCTTAGAATACTAAGAGGTCCTGAACAGTTACAAATAATCAATAATATAGTAGAGAGTATAGTCCAGAAAGAAATAGTATATAGTAGGGTAGGAATCAATGGTTTATCAATTATGTCATATGAATAAGTTATTAATCTTAATTTTAAAAAACCTGGTAAACACTCGCTGATTTCTGATAGTAAATAATATCCAATGAATGGACTGACCAAAGCTAGGAACTTATCTGTTTTAAATGTTGAAACTGTTATTCCTAATAGAGACCAAAATGAACAGCTTATAGAAAAATTAAATATTTTGATAATAATATATAGCCAGGGATTAAATTTAGTAATAATAAACCCGTATGGTTCTAAAAGAGATTCCTCATAACTATAATCATTATACAAAGGAATAAATAAGGAAATAAATAAGCAGAATAATAATATTCCTAAAAAGGACACTATAAATGTAATCGTCCCGGAAGTGATGAACTTGGAAATGCAATATTTTTTATTATCAGATCGTACAATCATTGAATTAATATATCTATTATTCCAATCATCACAAAAAAAAGCAGAGCATGTACCTGCAGCGAAAAGAATAATCATATTTTTAAAGATACCTATATCCAATAATAAGTTAAAAAAATAAATTACATCCGCATCATCATTTTTCATAATATATTTAATATAGTCACCCAAACTTAATACGCATACAATAATAACAAAAAATAACAAGATATAAATCTTTTTAGATGTAAATGATCGGTAATAATCTGATAAAATAATTCTCATTATAACATTACCTTTCCATTTAAAGCATTAACAAATATGGTTGATTCTTTGTTATAATCAGAATATTGCTGGATTTTTTCATTCCACATCTGACTTTTACTTGTTATTGTAATTGCCCATGCAGGAATTAATAACGTTTGATTATTATCTATTATAGGAACATAATTCAGTATGGCATCTGAGATCAATGTATTTTTTTGAGTGATTTTTTTATTGTATTCACATGCTGCTGCTATTATTGCATCATTTATTGATATGACCGGAGAACACGATGATGTTTCTTTTATGGAGTTTAAATCATAAAGCCCAGTTCCTTGTAGGAGTTCAATTTCATTATTTGAAGTGTTTATTAATGCAAAAAAATAACTTTCAAACCAAGAACCTGCAAAGTTCCATGAAATAGGATTCTTATTTAGATCTATGTTATTAATTTGAAAATTATCATAAACAATAAGAATATAATTGTCATTGAATGTTTTGCTGTCATTTTGCATATTGTCGTTTTCAAGTGATAAAGAATCTTTATCTATGTAATATATCGTTGGCGAAGAAGTATTTAATATATTCAATTCTGCTAATAGGGTATCAGTTCTTTTTATATAGTTTTCTGTATTTAAATTATTTGGAATATTTTTAGAAAATATATCTTTTATATCATCTCTTATATTTGTTTTATAACCTCTTAATATAAGAAAAATATTATTTGACTCAATTTTATTAGTTTCGTAACGGATTTCTCCAGCTGATGAACCGCCAAACGCATCATCAGATTTAATAAATATATTTTTATAACCATTAAGTATCTCATCATCATGTGATGTTTTTTTAACAATAACTTTATTGTTAAAAAAAGTATTAATTATTTGCTCTTCAGTGTACATATTGTACTTAAATTCTAATGGGCAAAGCTTTTGATCTACTTGAACATTTTTAACTTTAACACTGATGTTCTCCGATAAATTTCCTTTTATAAACCCGTTATCTATGGTTAAAGAATCTCCGGTAAAATCACCTGAATTGTCGACATATGTAATATTTCCTAAAGAAGAAGTGTTTAAATTATCACTTGGAAAACAACTACATAAGCAAGTAGAAAATAAGACTAATGCCAATAAAATGTATTCTTTCATAATACTCCTCTTTCTGTACAAGGGATATAAGATTTTATATCTTATATCCCTTGTTATTAAAACGTTTCAACAATTATTGATATATCATGGGCACCAAGTTCCTGATACATTGCAAAAATATCTATCTGATCTACCTGCTAGTTGATATTTAGACCTAGCGTAAACATCTTTTGTATATTTAAGAGTTTTTGCATCGTCACCCTCCCAGCTAGTGGTAACTTATTTGTCATTTGTGACTTTACGAGAAGCAGCATCCAGAACAGATACATAGAATAAATCTTTCGTACAAATATCATCTTTTTTTACTTTTACATATGCCCTGTTTTCATCATCATCTTTAGTAACAAGACATGTTCTTTGTGTAATTCCATCTAAAGAATTTACCATGTCGAAATAAAAATCAGCATTAGATGCACTAACACTTTAAATAAGAGATCCTGAGATAACTGTAGCCGCTAATAATGATATTATTTTCTTTTTCATAATAAAAAATAATTCTTTTCGTTAAATAAATGTATTAATGTATAAAAACTGCATAATTGTGCACATCGCGTATATATAATATCATATAACTCCATATATGTCAATAAAAATTATTTTAAAATGCAAAATAAATCAAAAAACCTTTCTGAATAAATTCAGAAAGGTTTAAAATAATGTGCCTGGGGGGATTCGAACCCACGACCTACTGGTTCGTAGCCAGTTACTCTATCCAGCTGAGCTACAAGCACATAAACTATAGAAAATAAGTTTAATGAGATATTGGGGATTCGAACCCCAGACCCTTTGATTAAAAGTCAAATGCTCTGCCAACTGAGCTAATATCTCATTTGTCTTTTGTTTTCCTCAGACAACGTTATTAATTATAACAAATAATAAATCATTTGTCAATACTTTTTTCAAAAAAATTATAAAAAATATGTGCAACAATTTAAATAATATTGCCATTGAATTATCAGGATAAGTTTGCTATAATAATAGGGTGTTTACATAGTAATTATTAGTCACTTTATACACAAAATCAAACAAATATTTATCTGAAAAGTTTTTATTTAAGCTGACAAATAGAATTTTTTATTAAAAATCAAATAAAGGTATTGTCCTTATTCTTTAAAAAGACTATCAAGTCATGTCACTTCTGAGAAAATAAATTTTTTAAAAAATTCTGTAGCATTTGTCGTGCATGGAAAGTATTAAATATGATAGTTTAACAAAATGCGCCTTTACTCTGAATCAGTACATTTTATACTAATTAACAGTATTAATAATTTTATTTCTTGTATAGAAATGAAATTTTAGTATATGGCATAAAATGTATAAATCGCAATTTTAAGAAAACACAAAACAGAATAGGAGAGTTAATTATGAAAAAAACAAAAATGACTTTGATCACAGCTGCAGTACTTACAGTAGCTGCAACTACGCGTCCTGATTTTGTTCATTCTGTCTCAGAAGGAGACGAACCAATATCTACTGTATACGGTCCACCATCATATTTTGCTGCAAAGGGTGATGTGAATATGGACGGTGAAATCAACATTCTTGATTACTGTCTGATGCGTAACGTGGCTATTGAGAGTGGCGATTATGACCAACGCTATATTTCTGATATAAATAAAGATGGAAAAGTTAATAAATTTGATATCTTTTCAATTCAGGATTATTTACTTGGTAAGAGTTCTTATATTAAACCGTATACAGATGACGATCCGGATGTTACAAAACAAACGCAGCCTCCGGTAACTACTATTACAGAGATACAGCCACAGCCGGAATACGGGTGCTATATAACTGTTACTGAAGAAACACAGCCTCTGGTAACTACTATTGAAGAGTCACAGCCACCGGTTACTACTAGAAGAGAACCACAGCCACAGCCGAAATACGGATGCTATATGACTACCGAGCTTGATGAGGTGGAATAATGCTTAATATAATGCTAAAAAAGAAACGTATGCGTGAAATAGCCGCTGCACAGACAAATACACTCAGCAATCTTTTCCTTGAACTGACAATGCGTTGTAATGAACATTGCTTGCATTGCGGAAGCAGATGCGGTGATGTTTCTGCCGAGGAGATAACTCCTGCACAATATCATGATTTTCTGAAACAGACATCTGAAGATTTTGATGTAAAGAAATTTACTCTTTGTGTAACAGGCGGTGAGCCATTAATAAGAAATGATTTTTTCGATATCATGTCTGATGCCAACGATCTGGGTTATCTGTGGGGAATGACATCAAACGGAATACTAATTACTCCAGATGTTGCAAAAGATCTGAGACGTTGCGGTATGAAAACAATCTCAATCAGCATTGACGGAAATGAAGAAACACATGACGCATTCAGAAGGACTCCGGGTGGATGGAAAAAGGCTATGGCCGGAATTGAGAATCTTATCAGTACAGGCGGTTTTAAACATATCCAGATCACAACGGTTGTAACCCACCAGAATATTGATCAGCTTGATGAACTGTATAATATTTTTAAGGATATAGATATTGATTCATGGAGAGTAGTCAATATAGATCCTATTGGCAGAGCAAATCAGCATCCTGAACTGTTCCTGACAGATGAAGATCATGTCAGACTGTTTGATTACATAAGAAATAAGCGAATGAACGCTGAGCCTGTAACATACGGATGTGAACATTATCTTGGTATGGACTATGAACGTGAAGTCCGTGACTGGTATTTCCGTTGTGGTGCAGGAAGAGAAGTAGCAAGTATTATGACTAACGGTAATATTACTGCGTGTCTTGATATAGAACGAAGACCGGAATTTATTATGGGTAATATTTTTAAGGACCGCTTTAAAGATGTCTGGGAAAACGGATTTCAGATATTCAGAAAAGGACTTTCATGTGAACAATGTGAGAAATGCGGTGAGTTTGAATTCTGTAAGGGTGGGTCTTATCATACCTGGAATTTTGACGAAAACAAGCCTAATGTATGTTTGAAGGATGTTTTATTCTGAAAAAACATAAGCCTCTTTGATTGATTTCAAAGAGGCTTTATATGTATTAATATTAAGAATTCCAGAATACATTCACCAGCTAACAGGTTCCCCAGAATAATTTTACCAGAATAACACTTCCCGCAATAGCGATGAAGTCTCCTGTGAGTGAACATCCAAGTGTGTGCTTTGTATTTTTTATTTTCGTTGCTCCGAAATATACGGCTATTGTGTAAAAGGTTGTCTCTGTAGAACCAATCATTACACTTGCTACTCTGCCGGCAAAGCTGTCAGGTGAGTTAAAGTTTAATATGTTTTCATATACAGCTGTTGCACCGCTGCCTGAAACAGGACGTATCAGAGCAAGGGGAAGGCATTCAGAAGGAAAGCCGATGGTGTCCATAAGAGGAGCAGCAAGCTCAGATATAAAGTCAATTACTCCGGAGGCACGAAGCATCCCGATTGAAAGTACAAGTGCCACAAGTGTCGGAAGAATTTCAAATGAAACCTTAAGATTATCTGCCGCACCGCTTATAAATTCTGAAAATACATCAACTTTTTTTGCTATTGCTACTGCAAATATAAGTATCAGTAATATCGGAATAAGATATGATGTCATTTTATTTCCACCCCTTTTTTTCTTTTTTCTCCTGAAGCCTGCATATTAATGATGCAAATGAAATTGCAACCACTGCAGTAACAACGGAATTAATCAGAGTAAGAGGTAGAATATCAAGAGGGTTTGCAGCATTGTGCTTTAAACGGAGAGAAGCTGCAGTTGATGGAATGATAGTGAGTGATGCTGTATTGAGTACAGTAAATATTATCATATTGCGGCTTGCGGTATCTGTGGTTTTGTCCTCTTCTTCAAGGGCTTTCATCGCTTCTAAACCGAATGGTGTAGCTGCATTTCCAAGGCCAAGAAGATTGGCAGTGATATTCATCGAAATTGCTTTAAATGCTTTACCGTTAAGATCAATGCCCTTAAAGATGATTTTTGCTATAGGACGGAATAAAAGTGAAAGGTAATAAGTGATTCCGGCTTTATCAGCGACGTTCATTATGCCGCCCCATACGCACATGCCTCCAAGTAGATAGAAGGAAAGTTCTACGGCGTTTACACCTTCATTAAGAATTGAATTTGTAAACTGTTCAGTATTTCCGAGAAATATTGAGAATACGGCAGAGATAATAACAAAAAAAGAAAAAATCCACTTCATCATATAATATAATTCCTCCGTATTTTAAAGATTTGGATGTTATTATATATATGTGAGTGGATGTGGGGATAGTACAGGCTGAGAAGATTTCGCTCTTATAAGAGCGAGCAGGGCTTTCCGATCGCCCTGCACCTTCGGGGCACCAATACTTAGAATAAGATTTTGCTTTACAATTTGAAAAGGCAGAGGAGTTCGCTTCTGAGGAAGTGAGCAGGGCTTTCCGGTCGCCCTGCACCTTCGGGGTAACATACTTAGAGAATAAGGTTATTTTAATTCTCTGTCAATTACTGCTTGAAATTGAGTTTTAAAAATATCTTCTGGTGCAAAATACATCTTATCTTTAAAATAATCTCCGT
The DNA here is from genome assembly GCA_937872775.1 of uncultured Ruminococcus sp. GTDB lineage: Bacteria > Bacillota > Clostridia > Oscillospirales > Ruminococcaceae > HUN007. The sequence goes on along the minus strand of CALMUA010000207.1, from coordinate 16,361 downwards.
GTTCAATTGTAATATCCATAATAATATTTTTACAATCCTCAGTAATTACTGTTTTCCAGGTGTTTGGTAAAACATATCCGTTTTCTACTACTTCAATTTGAGGTTGAAATGGATAATTAGTTCCCAATAAGCTTTCACGTTTATTACTTCCGCTTACAACTTCGGACTCTCCACCAGAAGATAAATACTCTCCAGCATAATAAATAGGGATTACATATTTTCCACCCTTTTGAATTGAAACCATCGGGTCAAAAATAAATATTTCATCTTCTACTGTGATTATATCTCCTTCTTGGACGTCTCCATACCACACTTTTTCAGCCGAAATTTTATAAATGACTGTTTTGGTTTTATAGTTCAAAACTCCATTTTCTTCAAATTTATCACAAGGAACGCTAAACTCATATTCTTTTGTATACATATCAACAATTTCGCCTTCTATAATTGCTGAACTGCATTGAAGCATTGATTCATCAAAAGCAACTATGTCAAAAGATGAAGTAGCTGAACTATCTTCTATATCTAAATTTGGAGCGCCTGAATGATTGACCAATTGACTATAGTACATAGGCTGATTTTCTTCTGCAACAGATTCTGTTGCTACAGATGTTGTCACTTCATTGCTTTTGTTATCAACTATATCTTGTGGAATGATACTTTTTTCTTGTATTGATGTATACTTAAGTACTCCGGTAATCACAACACATAAGCAAGCAACTACAGCAATGTAAGAAAAATATTTATAATTTTTTATTTTGGATTTATAATTTATTGCTTCATATATGTATTTATTATCTATATCTCCAAGTGCCTCAGAAAACTTCTTAGATTTCATATGCTTACACCTCTTTCTGTTAAATAACATTTCAACTGTTTTCGCATTCTGGTAAGACGTACAGATACATTTTTTTCAGAAAGGCCTACGCATTTAGCAATTTCTTCATAAGTATCAGCGAACCAATACCTACGCATAAAGATAACGCGGTTTTCTTCGATTAATGTGCCTAAAAAGCCCTCTATAATCTGTGTTAATTCTCTTACATCTACCTTACTTTCAACATTTTCTGCCGATGGTAAATATTCTTCAAGTTCATCTAAGGTCAATTCATAGGTGCTATTTCGTTTTTTAGCAGTTTTCATATTCAGTCTTTTTAAGGATAGATTACGAACTATTTTGCATACAAATGCAACCAACGGGTCTGGAATTGCTGGGGGTATAGCTTTCCATACTCCTAAGTAAGTATCATTTACACATTCTTCAGAATCTGATCTATCTTTGAGAATATTGTAAGATAATTTATAAAACAATTTGCCATACTTTTCATTTAGTTTGTTGATTGCCCGTTCCGAGCGCTTGAAAAACAATTGTATAATCTCTTTATCTTTGATAATATTAAACACCTCCTATTAACCTCTATTCTTATACTACGTTTTCATCGAAAAAAACTACAGTAAATGTGAGACTTTTGGGATATATAAATCAGATTATTTTCATATAGAATAAGACCGAATAATCACTTTATAGTGATAAAACGGTCTTGTTTACTTATATTATATTTTTGAATATTTAAGGCTCAATATAGTCTTTAAAAAGGCAGAGAGTTTCGCTTCTGCGGAAGCGAGCAGGGCTTTCCGGTCGCCCTGCACCTTCGGGGTAACATATGGGGTAAAATATTAAAAAGTAATTATTATACTAAGCTTATAAAATATGAAGGGACTTAGAAGAAATCAGATTAACGAGAACATTTTAAATATGTAGATGAAAGAGGTTACGGTTAAGGCGGAGAATATTGTGGTTATTACTACTATGCCTGAGGCCAGTTCACTGTCATTGTCCATGCTTTTGGCCATGATATAACCGCTTACTGTTGACGGAGAACCGAGCATTATGAGTATAGCAATGAGTGATTGATTGCGGAAACCAAGCAGGATTGCTATAGGTGAAAATACAACAGGCAGAATTATGAGCTTTATAAGTGAAGCAATGACGCATGGTTTGATTTTTGAAATTGATGCGGATGTACTGAATCCGGCACCTACAATAAGGAGTGCAAGAGGTGATGCTGTGGCTGAAAGACTGTCTGTTGCCTTGGATATCATCGGCGGAAATGATATCTGCAGAAATGAAAATATAATTCCGATAAATATTGCCACTATCATAGGGTTTTTAGCTATACTTAAAGCAAGCTTTTTCTTGCTGATTTTTTTATCTATTGAGTCACGGCTGTTTAATGTCAGGAGAATTACTGAATAAATATTGTAAAGTGGTACAACCGCAATTATCATCATCGGAACCATTCCGGAATTTCCATAGAGGTTTTCAGCTATTGATACTCCGAGTATTGCAGCACTGCTTCTGAATGAGCCCTGAATAAAGCTGCCTACGATGGTTTTGTCTTTTATAAGTATATGCGAAAGAAGTGATATAAAAAATATTGAGACAGCTGTCATAAGAAAGCATGTCAGGATAAATGGTATGCTGAAATTTTCTGCAATCTTCATTGTGGATAAATCACGGAATAAGAGAACAGGAAATAAAATATTGAATGCAAGTTTATTGTTGACTGAAACAAAATCGTCATTGATAATATTTATTTTTTTAAGCAGCCAGCCAAGCAGAATAATTGTAAATATAGGTACAGTTGCATTTAAGCTGTAAATAAGGTTATTCATTATTAAAATTCATCTTCTTCAGTAAAAGTATCTGAAAGGTCTTCTCCGTTTTCAATTCCTTTTGAAATCAGATCAAGATTTTTTATTCGTATACGTTCTTCAATAAATTCTTTTGTTAGTGCATAAATAACAGCAAATACCGGAACTCCGGCAAGCATACCTATAAATCCGAACAGATTTCCAAAAAAGAAAATAGAGAATATTATCCAGAATGTAGGCAGATTAAGCTTATTGCCGAGAATTTTAGGACCAAGGATATTTCCGTCGAACTGCTGTAAAACAAGAATTAGTATTATAAATAACAGGGTTTTGCTTGGCGAAGTAAGAAGTACAAGCAGGGCAGACGGTATTGCTCCGATAAAAGGACCGAAGAAAGGAATCATATTTGTAATGCCTACAATAAAACTTATAAGCATTGCATTAGGAATCTGGAATATCACGAGAATTATAAAGCAGAGCATACCTATGATAAGTGAATCAACAGCTTTTCCTACAATGAAATCACTGAATATTTTATTTGCATGAGTGCCCTTTACCATAAGTACGTCGTATACTTTTTTAGGAAGCATTGCATATGAAAGCTTTTTAAACTGAAGAAGAAAGTGCTCTTTGCTATAGAGAAGGTATATTGAAACAATGTAGCCCAGAAGGAAATCTTTTACGCCTACTAAAAAGTTCAGAACTCCATCTTTAAGCAATATGAGGTATTTTTCAAAGATAGGTTTGAGATTTGTTACCCACTCCAATACCATTTTTTCAATATTTTCAAATTGATTTTCAAACCATCCGGACATTGTAGAACTTATTTCGGGATTTTTATTAAAGAAAGCAATAACTGAATCATACAGGGAGTTAAGGTATTCAGGCATATTGTTGAACAGTGCCGAAAGACTTTCTATAATTTCAGGTACAGCCAGGGCTATTAATGTGATAATTGCTGAGAGAGTTATAATAGAGGAAATCAATATACTGAGTGTTCTGTTTATACGTGCATGGCTCTTCTTTTTAAACATGCGTTTATTCAGCATACCTTCTGTTTTTGTCACAAGAGGTGACATAAGGTATGCTATTATGAATCCCCATACAACTGGTGCAATTGCTGACATTATTTTTCTTGCCACATTAATAAACTCATTTAATCTGAACGCAAGAAGTATTATCATAATACATACTGCAAATACAATTATCGCGTATACAGAAATAGTATTGTATTTTGTGTTGAATTTTACTTTCACTTTTTTGCATCTCCTTTTGTTTTTTTATATTTAATTGGATACTGTCCTACCTGAAAGTACAGAGGGTGTGAAATAGTTTATGATGGATCCAGACTTTGAGAGAATGAATTCACTTGTATTTTTACATTATATAATGAATACTATAAACACTTTAATTATACTATAAATAAGAGAAAAATGAAATAGCCTGAGCATAAAAATATCAGCTTTTTATAAAAAGCTGATATTTTTTATTTATTCTGCTGTATATTCTCTTACTCGAAGTGGTATATTCATTGAAGCTGCAAGAACTTTACACTCCTGGATATCTTCTTGTGAAATTACGTCAACAACTGAAAATTTAACATCATCAAGATATTTACAGCATTCTTCGGCAAATGAAATCATTGCACTGAATGATATAATGCCGAATTCAGGCCGGACAAGATCGTTATATTTTTCAGCGGTAGGGGCATTAAGACTTATTGAGATACTGTCAATATTCTCGCAGACTTCTTTGACGATATTTTTCTGATTGATAAGATTTCCAAGCCCGTTTGTATTAAGACGGATATAAAATCCGAATTTTTCTTTTATATGTCTGCATACTCCTTTAAGAACTTCCAGTGCACATGTAGGTTCACCATAACCGCATATTATTATTTCATTCCGGTTTTTGAAGTCAAATTTATCAATTGCTGCGATAGCTTCATCAAGAGTAGGAGTTTTTTCGTGCCACATCATATCTGCAGAGCCAAGTGAATCACCATTTTTTCTTATACAGAATCTGCAGCGGCACGGACATTCGTTTGTAAGATTAAGATAGACTTTGTTTTCATAAACATAAACAATATCAGCCATAATGAACTTCCTTTACAAAATTAATTTAAGATTTTAGATTTGAATTTTACAGTATCAAGAGCAGTTCCTGCAAAATAGAATATTACAGTACTTCCAGCTGCCTGAATCAGACCGAAAATAAGAGATGCAGCAGCAACTTTAATGCTTCCAAACATAATTGCCTCTGCAAACATATATCCAATTGAGGTTATTAAACCTGAAATTACAGACATCATCATAATACGTAAATTTATTATCCTGGTGTCTTTGCGATTTTTCATATATTTAAGCATTATAGAAAACGGGATAACATTGAGTGCCTTAATTATTGCTGTAGGAAATGCCCATATTGCAGAACCTGACAGCATGTCAGCCATTGCACCGCCGATTGAGGCTGCACACATTGCATATGGTGCAGGCAGGAGACAGGCAGCAAGGTAGATCATTGAGTCACCAAAATGAACATAACCGGAATTTGTACCTATATTTATATGGAAATATGCTGTTAAAACAGTAATGATAGATGCAAACATTGCAGAAATAATAATTTTTTTTGTTTTTGATGATGACATAAAAAATTTCTCCTTTGATGTTATATTAATAAAATGCTTGCAAGCTGATTACTTATTATATATAATAATATAATAAGTTTGTCTGTAATGAAATATACAAAAATAATAATTTTTAAGGGGTCAGTTAATATGCAGCTTCAACTGGAAAATAAAGAAATACCTTTGTATATGAGGGTATATAATTATTATAAAGAAATGATTGTGGGTGGTAAAATATCTTCAGGATCAAAAATTCCTTCAATCAGGCGTTGTGCAGAAGAACTTCAGATAAGCCGTACAACTGTGGAGACAGCATATATGTCACTGGCGGCAGACGGGTATATTATTTCAAAGGCTCAGAGCGGATTTTATGTAACGGAATTTGCTTTTTCAAAAGGAAAAAATAAAACGGCAAATTTAATAATAAAGCATGAATTATCAAATATAAAATATGATTTTGCTTCTGCGGGAGCCGATATGGAGAGCTTTAATTTCGATTTGTGGCGCAGATACATAAAAAGTGCACTGAGACAGGACAAAAGACTTCTTTCATATGGTGAGCCGCAGGGAGAACATGAGCTCAGAGAAGCATTATCAGAATATATAGGAAGAAAAAGAAATGTTGTATGTAACGCTGATAGTATTGTTGTTGGTGCAGGTATTCAGAGCCTTCTTCATATTTTATGTGTGCTTCTGGAAGGAAAAAAGAAAATATCATTTCATAATACTGATTTTAAGCAAGGTATAGCAGTTTTCCGTGATCACGGATGGGATACATCCTGTGAGGATGCTGACATTATTTATGCAACACCTTCACATGTAAACTCATGGGGAGAAGTAATGAATGTTCATGACAGAATCAGGCTTGTAGGAAGTGCTTCAAAGAAAAATCAAATAATAATTGAGGATGATTATGATAATGAATTCTCGTATTTTAATAGAAGAACTCCTTCACTTCAGAGCATTGCATCCGGGAAAAATGTTATTTATATAGGTACATTTTCGCGAATGCTCATCCCGTCAATACGAATAAGTTATATGGTGCTACCTGAAGATCTGTTAAATAAATATGACAAAATACGCAGTGAGTATAATCAGACAGCTTCAAAAACCGAGCAGATAGCATTATGTCAGTTTATACGTGACGGGCATCTTGACTCACAGATACGAAAACAAACAAAACTCTATAGCGCAAAATCAAAAAATCTTACAGAGACAATTAAAAAAATTTTCGGAGATTCTGTAAATGTATTTCCGCTTGAAAATGGTCTGCATATCAAAATGGAATTTTCTACAAAAATGACAGCAGATGAGCTTATGAAAAAGACAACGGATAATGGTGTATCGCTGAATGCCGTAAAAAATAATCATGGAATAATGTCGGTAATTTTATCGTGCACATCTATAAAAACTGAAGATTTTTATGATGCGGTAAATATCATAAAATCTTCGATTGATAGTGATAGTGTCAGAGATATCATATAAAAATTGCTGCTCATTAATGTAAAAGAACAAGCTTTCAGCATTAATGAGTAATTATTTTTTATCCGAGTCAGGCTATCATTGATAATCAGGAGGATGTTTTTCTTTTCTTCTGTATCGTTTTTTATCTGTATCAGCAACACGGGTTATTGGGTTTATTTCACCCCATCCGTTTCTTTTACTGAGATTGAATTTTTGTTTTTCTTTTTTACCCAGTTTGTCGTAAGGAACGAAATTTTTCATTTATTATCTTCCTCTCCGGCTTTGAAATTATAGATAGGTTTTATGATGTCATTTACCTCAACTGTATCTCCTATATTGTCGACAATGTCATTTATAGATTTATAAGCCATAGGACATTCATCAAGTGTACCTGAATTTACAGATGTAGTATAAATACCCGACATCTCTTTTTTATATTCAGAAACAGTAAACGACTGTTTTGCCTGTGATCTTGACATAAGACGGCCGGCTCCGTGAGGTGCTGAGAAATTCCATTCAGGATTTCCTTTACCTGTGCACAGCAGACTTCCGTCGCGCATATTGATAGGAATAAGTAGCTTTTCGTCCTTTTGGGCAGAAACAGCTCCTTTTCTGAGAATCATTGCATCAGTATCAATATAGTTATGAATAGTGCTTATCTGTTCTGTTATATGCAGATTCATTCCTTTTATAATTTCGTATATCATAGCCTGTCGGTTTATTAATGCAAACATCTGTATAATCTTCATATCGTGAATGTAGTGATTAAATAGTTCACCGGATGTATAGGCAAGATGTTTCGGAATATATGTCTGCTTTGTATTTGAAAGTTTTTTTAGTTCTGACTGGATATGTGTTTCTTTGCCTTCTGATTTAAGTCTTGCAATCAACTGTTCTATATCTGATGTTGAACATTTGTTAAGCACATCATAAGCTTCTTTCTGATAATATGACGCAACTTCAACCCCCAGATGTCGTGAACCTGAGTGAACAACAATGTAAATACTGCCATCGCTGCCTTTATCAGCTTCAATAAAATGATTTCCTCCCCCAAGAGTTCCTATACTTTTTTCTGCACGTAACGGATCGATATGTTTATAGCAGAAAAGCTTTGTTAGATCAATTTTCTCAGAATAAGGATGAGGTTTATCATTTATTTTAAAACCTGATGGTATTTTCTTGTAAATAAGTTTATCCAGTTGCTGTAATTCGATATGTTTTTCTTTAAGTTTTATTGTTTCCATTCCACAGCCGATGTCTACTCCGACAAGGTTAGGAACAGCTTTATCTGTAATTGTCATAGTAGTGCCGATAGTGCAGCCTGCTCCTGCATGAACATCAGGCATTATGCGTATCTGTGAATTTTCAGAGAATTGTTGATTACATAATTCAATGATCTGGGTTATGGAGCTCTCGTCAATGATATCTGTAAATATTTTTGCTGAGTTGTATTTTCCGTTCAGTATAATCATAAGATACCTTTCTTTAATAAAATTTTAAATGAATAATATTATTGTTGTGATCGTTGGTAATTTGTCTGCAAAAACAAAAATGCACCTCTGTATAAAACAGAAGTGCATTAAATCCCGTGTATTTACAGAGATTTACTGTATAATAAAATGCAGGCAAATTCCATTTTGTTTTTGTAAAATATTATATTTTCTTATTCTAAATATATATGATGTTCTTTTCATGGAATTCACCATCCTTTCAAGTAATATATGTGATATTATATTACTAAAAAAAGAAATTGTCAATGTTTTTTTAATTTTAATTTTATGAAAAAATAAAATATTGTCTTGTTGTTATTTCTAAGCTTTGATGCAATTGTTATAGGCCGTTGTAGTGAAAATATTATAATACACCATTTAAAATAAAAATACTCATTTATAGATATTCAATACACTTTTTGTATATACTATTGAATTACTGAATCTTCTATGGTATAATTCAAATATTATATTTCTAAAATATTGTAAAAAATAAGGGGGGAATTTCTTTGAAAAGATTCAAACGAATATTTACTGGTATTGTTGCAATTAACATGGTAATTACAATGATGCCTCTGAATTCATTTAAGCAGGAACTGGATTCTCTTAATCTTTTTGCTTCTAAAGAAAAAATTAATGCAGAAACTTCCACTGATGGCGAATATGAATATCAGCTGATAAGCGGAACTACAGCAAAAATTGTAAAGTATAACGGCAATGATTCTAAACTTGAGATACCGGAAAAGGTTGAGGGATACTCGGTTGTTGAAATTTCAGCGGGTGCATTTTCAGGTAATATTTCTTTGACAAGTGTTAAACTGCCATCAGAAATACTTACATTGGCAGGTGAAGCGTTCAGTAATTGTGTAATGCTTGAATCTGTAGTGTTTCCTGAAAAGATTTCATCAATAGGAACCGGTGCTTTCAGTGGTTGCCTTAAGCTTGACAATGTAAAGATACCTGCGTCGATCATTAGCGTAGGACCAAATGCTTTTTCTTCATGTAAGAGTCTGAAAACAGTTGAACTGGCTGATAAGTCAATTAATGTGCCTGATAATTTTCTAAATGGCTGTACTTCTGTACAGAAAGTTATTTTGCCAGCTACATTAACAAACATCGGACAGGGAGCTTTTTATGGATGTTCATCTCTTAGTGATATTATTTTGCCTGATAAAATTGAAAATATAAAAGCAAGTGCATTTCAAGGCTGTTCTTTATTGAAAAAGGTTACTATTCCTCAGGTGACTAAGAACATTGGCTCATCGGCTTTTTCCGGCTGTTCATCTCTTGCTTCAGTTGTATTGAATGAAGGTCTGGCTGTAATAGAACAAAACGCGTTTTATGGATGTTCATCTTTAACAGAAATGATTATTCCGTCCACAGTCAATGCAGTGGGAACTTCTGTTTTTGCAGAATGTAAAAAGCTTGAAAAGGTAACATTACAACAGGGAATGTTACGTGTACCTAATAATTTATTATCTGGCTGCAGTTCAGTTAAAAACGTTATTATTCCTGATACAGTTACTGATATAGGAGAAAATGCATTTAACGGTTGTACATCAATTGAAAAAATTGTTTTACCGGATGCACTTCTTACTATAGGTAGTACAGCATTTTATAACTGTAAGGGGTTGCTGGAAATCAACCTCAAAGAAGGCATTACTACAATAGGAAATTCTGCATTTCAAGGTTGTTCAATGCTTAAAAAAATTGTTTTCCCTTCAACACTTACAACATGTGGTACATCTGTGTTTGCAGCTTGTAATGATTTAAAGGAAGCTGTGATTCCGGATGGTATGATAAATATACCTGCAAATCTTCTCAATGGATGTACAACTGTTGAAAAAATTGATTTTCCTGAAACAACAGCTGTTATCGGTCCTTATGCATTTTACGGATGTACGGCAATTAAAGAAATGTCATTGCCTGAAGCTTTGACGACTGTAGGTGATTATGCATTCGGAGGCTGTACATCACTTGAAAAGATCAAATTGCCGGAAAACCTTGAAACAATAGGAGCTGCTGCATTTACAGACTGTAAAATCCTTTCATCATTAGAAATGCCGGACAAATTAAAAACAATAGGTGAAAGTGCATTCAACAATTGTATTTTTATTTCATCTGTAAAATTAAATAAAGGTCTTTCAACTATAGGAAGATATGCTTTCAGCAATTGTATAAATATTTCTGAAATAAAACTTCCGGCATCACTTGAAGCAACAGGAAATGAAATATTTATTGGCTGCTCAAAGCTTGAAACTGTTGAATTTGAAGAAGGTATAAAAAATATACCTGCATATGCTTTATGCGGCTGTACCAATGCAAAAAAAATAACAATACCTGAAAGTGTAGTATCAATAGGTAACTATGCATTCCAGAATTGTAAGGCAGCTGAAGAAATAAAGCTTCCTGCGTCAGTGGAAAGTATTGGAGAATGTGCATTCGGAGGTTGTTCATCACTTGTAACATTTACTTCTCCTAAGGCTCTTACATCAATAGGCGCATATGCCTTCAGTGAATGTACCAGTCTTGAAAAAGCAGAACTAAACAATAGTATTACCAATATCGGAGGTTATGCCTTCAATAAATGTACAGAGCTTAAATCTATACATATTCCTGAGTCTGTTAAACAGTTCGGAGGAAATATTTTTACATCATGCACAAAACTTGAATCTGTAGTATTTGCAGACGGAGCAGAAATAATTCCTGCTAATGCTCTTTATGGATGTACAACGATAAAAAAAGTAACGATTCCTGATACAGTAACTGCGATCGGAAATCAGGCTTTTATGGGATGTACCTCTCTTGAAATCATAGATATTCCTGCATCTGTAACATCAATAGGAAGTTCAGCGTTTTGTGGATGTAGTTCATTGGATGATGTAAAGCTTCCGGTTTCACTAAAATCAATAGGAGGTTCAGCTTTTGCAAACTGTACATCATTTGAAAAAGTTGAAATTCCGGCATCTGTTGTTAATATAGATGGCAGTGCTTTTAATGGTTGCACAGGTATTTCATCACTTGTAATAAATGAAGGTGTTACTACAATAGGCGAGTATGCATTTGCAGGCTGTATAAAACTGAAAAATGTTGTTATTCCATCAACTGTTACGGCAACAGGGGCGAATATTTTTCAGTCATGTGCTAAGCTGACAGATGTTTCTTTTGCTGAAAAAACAACTATAATTCCTCAATATATTATGTATGGATGCAGTACATTGGAAAATGTAACTATACCTGATACAGTAAAAGAGATAGGAGCATATGCATTCACTGGATGTATATCACTGGGAAAAATTAAATTTGATGGCGTTCTTGAAAAAATAGGTGCATATTCATTTAACGGATGTACAAAACTTGAAGAAGTAGTAACTCCGGATTCACTTAAGACTATTGATGGATATGCCTTTTATGGATGTAACAATCTTACATCAGTAAAACTCAATGAAGGCATTAGTCAGATAGGTGAGTGTACATTCAGCAAATGTATCAAAATTACAGAAGTTACAATTCCTTCAACTGTTGCCAATATGGGAGGAAATGTTTTCAACGAATGTACAAAGCTTGAATCAATTACGTTTGCTGACGGTATAACCCAGATACCTAATTATGCACTGTATAATTGTCAGACTGTCAAGAAGGTTACTATTCCTAAGACCGTTAAGGTAATCGGAGATTATTCATTTGTAAACTGTATAAACGTATCAGAAATAAGTTTGCCGGCATCTCTGGAATCAATAGGATATTGTGCATTTGACGGTTGTATATCTATCAGCAAGGCTGAAATGCCGTCCACCTTAAAAAAAATTGCAGCTTATGCATTCAGAAATTGTAAGAATCTATCTTCTGTAAAACTGAATGAAGGTCTTGAAACGATAGATTCAAATGCTTTTGAAAAATGTGTATTGATTAAGGAGATTATTTTACCATCAACTCTTACAGCAATGGGTGCAAATGTATTTATTGAATGTTCAGGCCTTGAAAATGCAGTATTTGCTGATAAAATTACTGCTGTACCTGCAAATGCATTAAGTAACTGTTCTGCACTAAAAAAAGTTACTATTCCTGAGACTGTAACTGTTATATATAATGATGCATTTGTAAACTGTAAATCACTTGAAGCAATAACATTCCCTGATACTCTTGAAGTAATAGGCGACAGAGCTTTTGCAAACTGTACTTCTCTTAAAGCAATACTTATTCCTTCTCATGTAAAGTCAATTGGAAATGCAGGATTTTCAGGATGCACATCTCTTGAAAGCATAAAGTTTATGTCAACATCAACAACAGTTCCTATAAATGCTTTTGAAAACTGTACAGCTCTTCCGGAGTATCCTATGCCTCATATAGAGTATAAATTAAATAAAAAGCCGTCTGTTATATCCGGTGAGTCGGATAATGTTACAGATGATATTTCAAATTATGTTGTAACTGTAAAAAATCTTACAACAGATGAAACGTTAGCAGTAATGTTTACTAAGGATATTATTTCGTTGCCTCCGGATAAAGTTAAAAATGGTGATGAAATTGAAATATCAGTAATTCACAGACAGGCTTTGACTGAGAGTAAGACTATTAAGGTCGTGCTTGATGAAAACGGAAACTCAAAGCTTGATCTGATCATGAATGAAAAAGGTTCATTTACTATTCCATATAAAGATGATATTTCTGAAAGTGGTATCATTCATGCTGTAATGTTTGATAAGGACGGAAAAAATATCGGCAATGTTACAGGAAAAGATGGTTATATTTCATCACCTCATCTTGATAATGGTGAATATAACGTAGTACTTATCAAAACAAACTATGACTACTGGAGTTACAGCAGTGTAAAGGAATATGCGGACAGAGGACTTAAATCAGGCAGTGACTATACCGTTATTCCCGTTACAATAAAGAATGGAACAATTTTTACAGTAGAAAATCAGAATCTCTCAGCTTGTAAAACAGGAAATATCAGTGTATTTAACAGAGACTATACATTCTTTACTTCAAATACAAATCAGATTAACATTGATGGTATGATCCAGTTTACAATGAAATATAAATTCAAGGATATTTATTATGAGAAAAACCTCAGCAACATGAGTATTTCAATCATTCTTCCTGCAAATGTAAGTCTCATTGACAACAGTGTCATGCTCAATAATTTAAAATCTTCAAATTATTCTTATGGCTCAAATGTAATTACAGTTCCGCTTGAAAAAATAGGTGACGGAACACTTAAATTCTGTGTAAGACCAATTGCTAACGGAGATTTTACAACTACTGCAAAATTTAATTATTCATTAAATGGAAATTATTGTTCTGAATTAATTGAAAAGATAGATATAAATGTTCCGATAGTAACTATTTTCGGAGAAACAACAACGAATACAGGGATACTTGATATTTCTGGAATTGCTCCTGAAAATTCAAGAGTAAATATTTACGACGGTAAAGAATTAATAGGAACGACTACCTCAAACGATGTGGGAAGATATTCTACAACAGTTAAGATAACTGATAACGGAGAAAGAAATCATATGATAACTGCGGAATCAAATGATGTAGTATCAAATATTCTTAATGTAAAATACGATAAAAATTATCCTACAGTAAATCAGTTTATCCTTGAACATAATGGAAGTAAATATGATCTTACGGCATCAGTCCTTCAGGGAATAAGACCATATATTTCTATAATACCGTCAAAGCCCTTCAAATTTACAGTAAAAATGAGCAACTCAAACAAAATCAATACACTTTATATCAGCAGTAATAAAAATGGAGAAAAAAAATCAATTAAAGCTGAATATGATATAAACAATGATGTATGGATAGCAGAAGGACGTTTTGATCCTACAAATGCTTCATATGTTCCGGGAACAATAAATGTATCATTTACTTTGAAATCAGCAAGTAATTATCAGGATAAATTTGATGACTATATAAAAGCTCCTATTCCTAAGGTAGAAACGAATCCTCTGGATGAAATTCCAAGTGATTTTGTTATCGGTGACAAAGATATATCTCAGATAACTGACAAAAACGGAAATAAACCTGTACTAAATGATCTGCCGCAAGAATTCAGAAATGCTAAAATTAATGTAACAGAAGACAGACCAGATAAAAGAACAACAAATATAAAGCTTGAGGACGGTACTGATTACAATCTTACTACATCTGTTTCAAATCAATTCACAGTTGGAGGAAAAACATATGATGTAAAAAATCAGAGTGCATCAGAACTTGAAAAGTTAGGATTTGTTAATACCGGAAACAATACATATGTATACCAGGAAATTAACGGAAAAAATGTTTCTACGCCAAGTGCTTACCAAAGTGCAATGGCTGAAAATCAGGCAAAGTCATATGAAGATTTTATAAGTCAGAATAATGAGACTAATTTAACTAATATTGTTGTTACAATGACAGATTACGGCATTTCAAAAGCAACAGAGACAGCGTTGACAGAGTATATGCCAAAAGCAGCAGCAGAAGCAGTTGGTCATACATTGTTTCTTGGATTTTCTGCATATGATCTGTATAGTGATGGAAAAGAAACGTATGACAGACATAACAGAATACAAAATTTACAGGATACATTATCTCCTAATGATCCAAGACAATCCCAGCTTTCACATCTTGAAGCTATGAATAATCTTCATGAAGCACTCTGTGTTGTTGAAACAGCCGCATTAGTTGCAGCTGTATTCCTGCTTCCTGCAACACTTCCTGTCACTCTTGCAGTTTTAGGTGCATCAATACTTGTTGATTCGCTTCTTGCATGGTGGGGATATTCCATAGACGAAGATATTGATGCTCTTGATAACGGTGCACAATTAATATGGTCGGTTGATCCGAGCGGATATATATATTCAGGTAGTGATTCAAACAGACTAAAAGGTGTTAAGGTTACGCTTTACTATAAGAAAACCATGAAGGACGAAGCTCAGGTATGGGATGCCAATAAGTATAATCAGTCAAATCCTACGTACTCAAACAGCAGTGGTGAATATGGCTGGGATGTACCGGAAGGATTCTGGCAGGTCAAATGTGAGCTTGAAGGATATGAAACAACATACAGTGAATGGCTTGAAGTTCCACCTCCGCAGGTAAATATCAATATTGATATGAAGAAATCCGGAAGTACAGAAGTTAAAGTTATAAGCGGTGACGCTAACCTTGATGGAATTGTATCGGCAGTTGATGTTTTTGTATTTAAAAAATATCTGCTTATGAAAGAATCATTTACTCCTGATCAGATAAAAGCAGCTGATATCAATCAGAATGGTGTAGTTAATACTATGGATCTGGTTCTTCTTATACAGATGATGTTAGGATAATGTAATATGAAAGAAGGAAAAAAGAAATTGGCGATAGATTATATTTGTACATCTATTGTATTTCTGACTTTTCTGATTATGTCATTTGTATTTGATAAAAATGAAGGAAAAGCAGAGCTTATAAGCAGGATTTTATTTATTATTGCTATAGCAGCTGTATGTTCAAATATCGTAAAGGTACTTATTCAAAAATATTTGTCATCACGACATGAGAATTCACACATTTTTATAATTATTATTCTAGTCGATATTGCAGCTGTTATAATATCACTCATCGTTTCACTTCCTTGTATAAGGGATTTATCCTCAGAACCAAAAAATGTTACGATATCTGTATCAAAACTTAAATTCAGTTTTGAATACAAATATAAACGAAAAGAATATTATATCGGAGTATCAGATTCGGATGAGAAATATACAGTAAGTGCTTCTACTTATGATTCATATGTGTATAACCTGAATAAAGATCTGTCAGGCATACAATCTGTTACAGTAGAGTATTTTCCTAACTCAAAAGTAGTCTACAAGATTACTGAAAAATAGTTTAATAAAAAAATATTTAATTAATAAAAAACGGCTGTATCCAAGCTTTATATAGAGCTTTGGATGCAGCCGTATTGTTATGCTTTTACAAATAAAATACTATTTCAGGACTGTCTGCCACTGCGGACAGTTGTAATCAAAATAATCCATATCAACATATTTACAATTAATACACTAAATGGTACGACAAATTTTAAAAAGGCAAAAATGTTAATATAAATAGTAATATTTAGATCGGAAGAGCACACGTCTGAACTC